>DATIRX010000434.1:0-2107 GCA_035469225.1 Bryobacteraceae bacterium | reverse complement strand
GCACCGGATTGGGGAAAGACGTGGTGGCGGACCTGGTCCGGCTCGCGCCGCCGCGCATTACGGTGGTTTCCTGCGATCCGGCGACGCTGGCTCGGGATCTGGCGGGGCTGGCTGGTTACCAGATCGAGTCGCTGACGATGGTGGATCTGTTTCCGCAAACGTATCATCTGGAGACGGTTGTCCGACTCCAGCGAAGCGGCGCTTGAGAATTACCGGCTAAGAACGCTATCCTGAAGTTTCCTGAAGTACTTCCTGGAGACAGAATGTCCTCGATCGACGTTCCGCTAAAGAATGGCGGCTTCGGCCGGACCATGCGCAAAGATGCATGGTGGGTTGAGCCGCTCCTGGTTTTTCTCGGCTACGCATTATTTATCGCTTACGCAAACTACGCGATCATCCACTACAACTGCGGCGGCCAGCCGTGCTACGAGGTCCCCGGCACCGGATACCTGTCGCCGATGTTCTCGCCGCTCCTGACCAGGGAAGCGCCGGCGTGGTGGCCCTCCTTTGCGCCGTTCTTCGGCACGATGCTGATTCTTTGGGCGCCGCTGGGGTTCCGCTTCACCTGCTACTACTATCGCGGCGCGTATTACAAAGCCTGGTGGGCCGATCCGATCTCCTGCGCCGTGGGGGAGCCTCGCAAGACCTACTGGGGCGAGCGCAAATGGCCGCTCCTGTTTCAGAACATCCACCGTTATTTTCTCTACTTCGCAATCCTCTTCGTGGTCATCCTGTCTTACGATGCCTGGAAGGGACTCTGGTTCGATGGCCCAGCCGGACCGGAAACTCAATTCGGCGTGGGCGTGGGATCGCTGGTCCTGATCCTGAATCCGATCTTGTTGGGCTTGTATACGTTCGGATGCCATTCATTTAGACACCTGATTGGCGGGCGGAAGGACGTGCTGTCCACCAGCCCGATGCGGAAATCCTGCTACGACTGCGTGTCCGGTCTGAATCGCAAACACATGCTGTGGGCCTGGATCAGCATGTTCTACGTGGGCTTCGTGGATCTGTACATTCGCTTGTGCGCTCAAGGCATCTGGACCGACTGGAGAATCTTCTAAATGGCGGATTATCCGGTTCACGAATTCGACGTTCTGGTGGTCGGCGCAGGCGGCGCGGGTTTGCGGGCGGCTATCGAATCTTCCGCGGCGGGCGCGAAAACAGCAGTGGTGACCAAATCGCTGTTGGGCAAAGCGCACACCGTAATGGCCGAAGGCGGCATGGCCGCTGCCATGGGCAACGTGGATGAGCGCGACAACTGGCGCGTCCACTTCGCCGACACCATGCGCGGCGGGCAGTATCTAAATAATTGCCGCATGGCGGAGCTGCATGCGAAGGAAGCTCCGGCGCGGGTGAACGAACTGGAAGCGTGGGGCGCCATCTTTGACCGCACCAAGGACGGCCGGATCAACCAGCGCAATTTTGGCGGCCATCGCTATCCGCGGCTGGCGCACGTCGGCGATCGTACTGGCCTGGAGATGATCCGCTCGCTGCAGGATCATGGGATTCACCAGGGCATCACGGTGTTCGCCGAAACCACGGTGATCAACCTGCTGATGGACGGCGGACGATGCGCGGGCGCGTTCGCTTACGATCGCGAAAAAGGGAGGTTTCACCTCTTTCATGCCAAGGCGGTGGTGTTGGCAACCGGGGGGATCGGGCGATCCTTCCGCGTGACCAGCAATAGCTGGGAGTATACGGCCGACGGCCAGGCGCTGGCCTACCACGCCGGCGCAGCGCTGCTGGACATGGAGTTCGTGCAATTTCATCCCACGGGCATGGTCTGGCCACCTTCGGTCAAGGGCATTCTGGTCACCGAAGGGGTGCGCGGCGAAGGCGGAGTGCTCAAGAACAACGAAGGCAAGCGGTTCATGTTCGACGACATTCCGGAAAATTATCGTCCGCAGACCGCCGATAATCCCGACGAAGGCTGGCGCTACACACAAGGCGACAAGGTCGCCCGCCGCCCGCCAGAACTTCTGACGCGAGATCACGTCGCGCGCTGCATCATGCGCGAGGTGCGTGAGGGCCGCGGAAGCCCGCACGGCGGCGTGTTTCTCGACATCGCCTGGATCAGCGCTCGACTGCCGAAAGCCGCCGAGCA
>DATIRX010000433.1:0-6760 GCA_035469225.1 Bryobacteraceae bacterium | reverse complement strand
TCAGCCGATTCAGGAGATCGCTCGCATCGCCGCCGAAGCCGGCGTCGCTCTCCATTCTGACGGCGTCCAGGCGGCGGGAAAGATTCCGGTGAACGTCGCCGCGCTGGGCGTCTCTCTGTACTCGATCAGCGGGCACAAGATCGGTGCGCCCAAGGGTGTCGGCGCTTTGTATGTTCGCAAGGGTACCGGTCTCAAGCCGATGCTGTACGGAGGGCGTCATGAGCGCGAGCGGCGCGGCGGAACGGAAAATGTCGCCGGCGCGGTGGCACTCGCGCGGGCAATGCAGTGGATCGCCGAACACGGGGATGCCGAGAATCGCCGCCTGGGAATCTTGCGCGATCGCCTGGAGCAGAGCATCGCCAGCCGCATTCCGCATACGCACGTCAACGGAGCCGGCGCGCCTCGGGTCCCCAACACCAGCAATATCCGCTTCGACGGGATTGATAGCGATGCGCTGCTGATCGCGCTGGACCTCAAGGGATTCGCGGTATCGAGCGGCGCGGCCTGCTCGAGCGGCGCTCCCGAGCCTTCGCATGTTCTGCTGGCCATGGGCCTGAATCGCCTGGAAGCCCGCTCCAGTATCCGCTTTTCCCTGGGGCGCTCGAACACCGTCGAGCAAGTGGATGCGCTGGTCGAGGCTCTGGCCGATTCCGTCGCGCATCTGCGGAAACTGGCGCCTGCTTATGTCTGACAAACCGATCGCGGTCGCCATGTCGGGCGGAGTGGACAGCTCCGTGGTCGCAGGCATGCTGCAAGCCCGCGGCGAAAACGTCATCGGTCTGACCATGCAGCTGTGGAACCAGCGGCGGCTGCCGGAAATACAGAGCGACAAGGCCACCGGGCGATGCTGCTCTCTGGACGACGTCTACGACGCGCGCGCCGTCGCGCAGATCCTGGGGATTCCGTACTACGTGGTCAACTTCGAGCAGCAATTCGAGGATCAGGTGGTCAGACCGTTTGTGGATGAGTATCTGGCGGGGCGGACGCCCATCCCGTGTACGCTGTGCAACAACTTCATCAAGTTCGACCGGTTTCTGGAAATGGCGGAAGGCGCCGGGGCGGACCGCATCGCCACGGGACACTATGCGCAGATTCGCTCGAATCCGAAGAGCGGCCGCTGGGAAATGCTGCGCAGCGTGGATCGCGCCAAGGATCAGACCTATTTTCTGTTCGGACTGAAACAAGACCAGCTGGCGCGTTCGATGTTCCCTTTGGGGGCGATGGAGAAGGCTGCGGTGCGCGATCTGGCACGCCAGCTCGGCATCCCCACCGCCGCCAAGCCCGACAGCCAGGAAATCTGCTTCGTTCCCAACGGTGACTATGCGGCGTTTATCGATGCGTATTTTCGGGAGCAGGGAATCGCCGCGCGGGAGGTCGCAGGCGACCTGGTGACGGCCGACGGCCACGTGGTGGGCGAGCACGCGGGTGTGCATCACTTCACCGTGGGCCAGCGCCGCGGCCTGGGCTTGTCGGCGGCCGAGCCCCTCTACGTGATTTCTACGGATCCGGCCAACCGGCGCGTGGTGGTGGGCCGGGATCGCGAGCTGTTGAGCGATCGAACCTATGCCGGCGGCGTGAATTGGATCTCGATCGCCGCTCCCCTTGAGCCGGTGCGGGCCGAAGTGAAGATCCGCAACAAACACACGGCCGCCTCCGCGACGATTCTGCCCACTTCGGACCCCGCGCGAGTAGAGATCCGTTTCGACGAAGCCCAGCGCGCTGTTACGCCGGGTCAAGGTGCCGTGTTTTATTCGGGCGAACTCGTCCTGGGCGGCGGCTGGATCGAGTGACCTCGTTCGAGCTGAAGGCGCGAGCATTTGCCACAGCACTCGATTGGGGTGTACCCCGTCTGCGGCGCGTCGCGCTGCGCAACCTGGAGCTCGCGGGATTCGGGGACGTTTCCGAAAGGATCGCCGATGGTGTGTTTCTTTCCATCGGCCGCATCATGGCGAGCGTGGCGGCATTTCCATCCATCACCCGCGCCAACGTCCACGAGTGGATCCGCTACCACGGCTTGGAGAACTTCACTGCGGCGCAGGCCAAGGGACGAGGCGTACTGGTGGCCACTGCGCACCTCGGCAACTGGGAGCTCAGCGCATTCACGCACGCCCTGATGACCGCGCCCATGCACATCGTGGTCCGCCCCCTGGACAATCCCCGGCTGGACGCGTGGGTGGAGCGCCGGCGGACTCTTTCCGGCAATCATGTCATCCGCAAGAAGGAGGCCGCGCGCGAAATCCTGCGGGCATTGTCGGCAGGCGACGCCGTCGGAATCCTGATGGACCAGAACACCACGCCGGCCGAGGGCGTCTTTGTCGATTTCTTCGGCAGAAAAGCCTGCGCTGGGACTGCCTTCGTCAAGTTCGCGCATCATACCGGAGCGGCCGTGGTCCCGGGATACGCTCTGTGGTCGGAGAGCGAGAAGCGCTACATTCTTCGCTTCGATCCGGAAATAACAATGACCGGCGATGTCCAGGCAGACACGCAGAGCGTGCATTCTGAGCTGGAGCGCGTGATCCGCGCCCACCCCGATCAGTGGCTGTGGGTCCATCGCCGATGGAAAACCCGGCCGCCCGGCGAGGCCAGCTTGTACTGAGATAAAATCTCGGCATGAGTCCTGCCGAGAGAAGCGAAATCATCGACGTCCTGGAGAAGAGCAGGGAAGAATTCCGAGCTGCGGCGGCAGGACTTCCCGAATCCCTGGCGAAGACCCGGCCTGAGGCCGGCCGCTGGTCGGTGCTGGAATGCGTAGAGCACGTGGCTACGGTCGAAGAAATATTTTTGAAGCGGCTTGCGGGCGGAGAGTATACCGAGGCGCCTCCGCAAGACAGAGCGAAAGAGGCGTCGCTGGCTGCCCGGATTGTGGACCGCTCCTCGCGGCGGCAAGCTCCGGAGACCGTGTTGCCGAAGGGCCGGTTCACCAGCCTGGCGGCGGGGCTGGAGCAGTTCGAAGACGCTCGTGGGCGGTCTCTGCAGTTCGCCCGGGAGCGTGCTGCGGATCTCTATACGCTGGCTTCGATGCATCCGGCTTTCGGACCGCTGAACGGAGTGGAGGCTCTGATCATCATTGCCTCCCACTCGAGCCGGCACGCCGAGCAGATTCGCGAGACTCGGGCGGCGATCGAGAAGGGCTAGCGCCGGCGTTTCGGACCGCGCCGGGCGCTTTTCTGCGGGGCCCTGCGCGGGGTCTTGTGTGCGGACTTCAGTGGTGTCTTCTCCGGACGCTTTGCCGGCCCGCCCGCTGGTCCCACCACGGAAAACTGCAGCTTCTTCTCGACGCCGTCCACGCGATCCAGCCGAACGCGCACCTTATCGCCGATCGAAAACTGACGCCGGCTGCGCTCGCCGATGATCTTGCGGACGTTCTCGTGATACAGGTAGCGGTCGCCGGGAAGCGTGTCCAGCGGGACCAGGCCCTCGATAAACAGTTCTTCCAGCTCGACGAAAAATCCAAACCGCGTGGTGGAAATGATCATGGCGGCGAACTCGTCGCCTACCTTGTCGATCATGAACTTGACTTTTTTCCACTCCACCAGTTCGCGCTCGGCTTCGGCGGCGCGGCGCTCGCTCTCTGACGTCGATTCGGCGATCGCCCGCATGCCGGCGTCGTAGCGCCCCTGGTCCAGATAGGCGGCCAGCACGCGATGCACGATCAGATCGGGATAGCGGCGGATGGGCGAGGTAAAGTGCGTGTAACTGGGCGCCGCCAGCGCGAAGTGTCCCTGGTTGCGGTCGCTGTAGCGGGCTTGCTTGAGAGACCGGAGCATCAGGTAGCTGAGAATGCGCTCCTCGGGCTTGCCTTCGATCTTCTTGACCAGCTTCTGGTAGTTGCGCGACGTGAAGTTGACGTCGTCCAGTGCGATGGTCTGGTCTTTGAAGCGTTGCACCGGCGCCGCGCCGCCGCGCAGCGAATAGCCGAAATGCGTGGCGATCTCCTCGAATTCCAGCACGCGTTTGGGATCGGGCCGCTCGTGGATGCGATAGATGCTGGGAACGTCCAGCGCTTCCAGGTGTGATGCGACCGCTTCGTTGGCGGCCAGCATGAACTCTTCGATGATGCGATGCGCGAAATTACGAGGCGCGCGGGTGACTCCGGTCATCTCACCGAACTCGTCGAATTCCAGCAGGGGCTCAGGCAGGTCGAAGTCGATCGATCCCCTCCGGACGCGCTTCCGGTTCAGAACCAGCGCGAGCTCCTGCATCCAGGTAAAGCGCTGGACCAGCTTCTCGTAGCGCTCTCGCAAGGCCGCATCCCCTTCGAGGACGCCATGCACCGCGGTATACGTCATCCGCTCCGCGCTGCGGATAACGCCTCGGGTAAACTCCTGACTGATCACGTCGCCCTTGGGGTCGATCTCCAGAAGAGCCGAAAGCACCAGCCGGTCCTCGTGCGGGCGCAGGGAGCATTGATCCGTCGATAGCTCCACCGGCAGCATGGGAACGGCGCGATCCGGGAAGTAGACGCTGGTGCCGCGCATGGCTGCCTCCCGGTCGATGGGCGACCCGGGGCGCACGTAATGGCTGACATCAGCGATATGCACTTGCAGCGCCCAGTTCCCATTGGCCAGCGGTTCAACCCACACCGCGTCGTCGAAATCCCTCGCGGTTTCGCCGTCGATGGTGACGATATCCAGGTCGCGAAAATCGCGGCGGCGGGCCAGTTCGGCGGGCGGAATCGGACCGGGAATCGCCTTCGCCTGCGCGAGCACGTCATCGGGAAAGCGATGCGGGATATGATGCGCGCGGATCAGGATCTCGACGTCGATACCGAAATCGCCGGGCCGGCCCAGAATCTCGACGATGCGGCCCACCGGCCGTTCGCCGTCCTCGCCGAAATCGAGGATCTCCGCGGTCACCACCAGGCCGTCCAGGTCTTCGATGGAGCTTATGGTGATCGCCGAAGCGCCTACCCGGTCGATGGTCGTCTCACGGGCGGGCAGGGCCATGTCCTCCGGAATTTCGATCCATTGGCGGATGCGCTCTTCGTGCGGAACTACGAAAAAACCGGTGCGGCGAATCCGAAACTCCCCGACCACGGTGAGATGCGCGCGCCGCAGCACACGCACGATCTCTCCGTCCGCCTTGCCGTCGCGTTCGATGCGGGAAATGCGCGCCACCACGCGATCGCCGTGCATCGCGCGGGCAGCCGAGTCCTTGGGAATATACACGTCGCCTTTGAGGCCCGGTACGGCCACATCGGGAATCACGAAGCCGTACCCGTCGCGATGGACGTTGAGGCGGCCCACGGCGAACTCGCGGCTGACGCCGGTTGCCGTGTAGTGCCCGGGGCGTGTTTCGATGATGTCCCCGCGCTGGATCAGGCGCGCGAGCTCTTGTTCCAGATCCGCCCGCGTGGTGCCTTCCCGCGACCGCTCCCGCAGCAAATGCTTCAGCGTGGTGCGGCCATGCGGCAGTTTGCGAATGTGCTGGATCAGCGGAAGCGCCACGATCCATTATATTGGTGAAGATGGAACTCAAGGCCGTGCGACTCCAGATCCCCGAGAACGGCAACATCATCGTCGGTCAGAGCCACTTCATCAAGACCGTGGAGGACCTCTACGAGGCCATGGTGAACGCGGCCCCCGGGATCAAGTTCGGCATCGCCTTCAATGAAGCCTCCGGCGCATGCCTTACGCGCGTGGACGGCAACGACGAGGATTTGAAGGCCAACGCGACCAAGAACGCCCAGTCGATCGCGGCAGGCCATGTGTTCGTGGTGTCCTTGCGCGACGGCTTCCCGATAAATGTGCTGGGGCGGATTCGCGAGATTCCCGAAGTGTGCTCCATTTTTTGCGCGACCGCGAATCCCGTGGAGATGATTGTCGCCGAGACCGAGCAGGGCCGCGGGGTTCTGGGCGTGGTGGACGGCAGCCCGCCCAAGGGCGTGGAGGATGCGGCGGGTGCCGAGTGGCGGCACGGATTCTTACGAAAGATCGGATACAAACGCTGATGAAACTCGCCGGGACCGTACTGCTTGGTATTAGTTGTGCGGCCGCGCAGCAGGCTGTGCCGGTGGTCCGCGAGCCCCATCATCACGTCGTCTATGAAGATGCCCGCGTGCGGATTCTGGACGTCCAGGTGGAGTCGCGCGGATCCACGCTTCTGCATCGCCACGATTCCGATTACGTCTGGGTCGCGCTCGGCGACAGCCGGCTGATCGACACTGTGCCTGGCCAGCCGGGTAAGCCGATTCAAGCCGCCGACGCCAGCATCCATTTCTCCCGCGGCGCCTTCGCCCACACCGCCCGCAACCAGAACGACCGTCCGTTTCGCGATGTGATGGTGGATCTGCTGCAGCGGCAGTCCGGTCCCAGGAATGTCTGCGGGGAGGTGCTCGCCGGCGAATACCTGCACTGCCGCGAGCCCGGTTCGCAATGGCTGGGCGCGAACCTGCAGATTCAATTCGAGACGGACCAAACCCATATCGGCATCCTGCGGATCGCGCCCGATGCGACGCTGGCCCTTCCTCCCGCCGATATTCCTCCCCTGCTGATCGCGCTGGAAGGTACCGAAGCGGAGGCAGTTACCCGCGCCAACGGGGCCTCGGCCGCCAGCGGCTCCCGCCGCAGCCTGACGGCCGCTAATGTGTTGCGCTCGCCTGCCGATCAGATTACTGAGATCCGTAACACCGGTAAATCCGTGGCGCGCTTTTTGGTCGTGGAATTTGGCGGTCTCGGCGAGTAACCACGTAAGGAGACATGCAACTCCCCGCCAGTATCGGAAAGTATGAGCTGCTCGAATTTCTGGGCGGCGGCATGTC
>DATIRX010000432.1:0-16010 GCA_035469225.1 Bryobacteraceae bacterium | reverse complement strand
TGCCGCTCCTGGGATATACATTTTACAAACCGGTCATGGCAGATCCGGAAAATAGAGCGCAACACGCAGTTACAAGGCGACAACACGCCCTTCCTTGCCAGACGCAATCCCGATCCACGGCATTGCGTACAATGAGCCAGGGCCAGAGTGAGTGTCTCTGACCGTGTCCATTCCATATATGCAGAGTCCTTTCCAAGACGTGGATGTCCCCGTCCCATAGCCAATGCGTATGGTAATAGTACGGCTACTATTGGAATAAGTCAAACCCTATTTTCCTAAATATGTGATGTTATTTCCCGATAAACATCCAGGACGGCACGAGCTGTGTCGTCCCAATTGAAACGCTGAGCGCGCAGGCGGCCACTGCGGGACAATTCCCGCCGTCGGTCTTCGTCTAAAAGGACAGACCGCAAGCCCCGTGCGACATCGAACAGATTGTCGGGTGTGACTAATTCGGCCGCATCGCCCACCGCTTCCACCAGCGCGGGGACATCGGAAGCCACCACGGGCGTGCCGCATGCCATGGCTTCGAGTGGCGCGAGACCGAAGCCTTCATACAGCGATGGAAAGGCGAACAACGTGGCGGCGCGGTAGAAAACTTTCAGCGTGTCCAGCGGAACGAATCCTAGAAAGCGCACGAACGGTTCCACGCGCGTGGCCACCACGGCACGGCGCACGGCGGGATATCTGGAAAGCTCGTCTCCGATAATCACCAGACGTAGATTGCCGAAAAGTGGATGATTTTCAAGCTCGGAGCGAATCACGGCGAAGGCTTCGACCAAACGAGGGACATTCTTTTGGGGGCGGATGGTTCCGGCGTAGAGGATGAAGGGAGGCTGAATGGAATAGCGCTGCAGGATCTGTTGATCCTGGCTGGTGTCGGGCGGGTCGATCTTGAAGGAGGGATCCGGAGCGCTGTAGATGGTGCGGATGCGCTCAGTGGGAATCTGCAAAAAACTCTCGATATCGCGGCGGGTCGAATGGGACACGGCGATGATACGCGCCGCGCGCGCCGCCCCCCGCCGGTAACGCTCCCGATGCATGGCGCCGCGAACGTCGCCGCGCGCCGGAAACAACAGGCTGCTCATGTCGTGGATGGTGACGACATAAGGCCCGGGCATCCAGTAGGGCACGGAATTCAACGGTATATGCACTAAGTCGGGATAAAAGCGCCGGAGGAAAAACGGAAATGCGATATTTTGGGCGATTTCCGTGTCGTGGTGCTCGTACAGCGCCGCGTGGAAATTACTGCCGAGTCCGGCCAGTTCCTCGGCGTGTTTCTGAAAGGTGATCAGCGTGTAGCGATTCTCGTGGTCCAGGCGCGCCAGCGCTTGAACCAGGTTGCGGATATACGTTCCGATGCCGAAATCGCCCCAACGGCGGACGTCGATGACGATGTGCTTCGGCATCGGCACTTTATCGGAACGCTGCGGGAGTGAGCCTCCAGGCGTACAACGGAAACCGGTCTGTCAGCCCCTGAACCTCGCGGCGGACGTCGGCGCGGACCTGCTCGCTTTGGATGTTCTCCAGAATGCGCGCGATGAGTCCCGCGACCTGGCGAATTTCAGCTTCGCGGAAACCTCGCGTGGTGACCGCGGGGCTGCCGAAGCGCATTCCGCTGGGGTTGAAGGGAGGATTCTGATCGAACGGGATGGCGTTGCGGTTGGCGGTGATGTTCGCGGATTCGAGCGCAGCCTGGGCTTCTTTGCCGCGAATGCCCTTGGCGAATACGTCCACCAGCAGCACATGCGTATCGGTGCCGCCGGAGACAATGCGATAGCCGGCATCGGCAAGGCTCGCTGCCAGTGTACGTGCATTGGCCAAGACCTGCCGCGAATACGCTACGAACTCCGGTGTGGCGGCTTCCAGAAAACAGACGGCCTTGGCGGCCATCACGTGCACCAGCGGCCCGCCCTGCACGCCGGGGAACAGCGATTTATCGATGGCCGCGCCGTACTTCTCTCTTGCCAGAATCAAACCGCTGCGAGGTCCGCGCAGGGTCTTGTGAGTGGTGGAAGTAACGATGTCGGCCCACTCGCACGGGTTAGGATGCAGGCCGGCCGCCACCAGCCCTGAAAAATGGGCCATATCGACCAGGAACAGCGCGCCGACACTATCGGCGATCTGGCGGAATCGGGGAAAGTCCAGGGTGCGCGGGTACGCACTGCCGCCCGCGATGATCATTTTGGGCCGGTGCTCGGCGGCCAGGCGGGCCAGTTCGTCGTAATCGATCTGTTCGGTCTGGCGGCTCACGCCATAGGGCACGATCTTGTAAGTCTTGCCGGAAAAATTCAGGGGATGGCCGTGCGTGAGGTGCCCGCCGTGCGCCAGATTCAGGCCCAGAATGGTGTCGCCGGGCGTCAGCACGCTGGCGTAGGCCGCTTCATTGGCTTGCGAGCCGGAGTGCGGCTGCACGTTGGCGTACTCGGCATGGAACAGTTTCTTGGCGCGTTCCCGGGCGAGATCTTCGACGATGTCGGTGAACTCGCAGCCGCCGTAATAGCGCTTGCCGGGATATCCTTCCGCGTATTTATTGGTGAAGACGCTGCCGGTGGCTTCCAGGATCGCCTGGGATGTGAAGTTCTCGCTGGCGATCAATTCCAGGTGCGAATTCTGGCGTTCGGTTTCGTGGCGGATAGCGGCGGAGATTTCCGGATCCACTTCTTCCAGCGGCCGCGCCATGCGTTCCTGTTGGGTCATAGTTCGTCTTCCATTTGGGAAAGTTTCGATAGGCGCCGCTCATGACGCCCGCCTTCAAAGGGTGTTTCGAGAAACGCCTGCACTAGCTGGTCTGCCAGCGCCAGCTCGATGAACCGGGCGCCGAGGGTCAGAACGTTCGCGTTGTTGTGGGCGCGCGTCAGGCGGACGACCTCGAGGTTCACTCCGAGTGCGGCCCGGACGCCCCGGACCTTGTTGGCCGCGATCGACATGCCGATGCCGCTTCCACAGACCAGCACTCCGCGCTCGGCTGCCCCGGCCGCGACGGCTTGGGCCACATACCGCGCGTAATCCGGGTAGTCGGTGGATTCCGCCGAATTGGTCCCAAAATCGCAGACCTGGTGGCCGCTCTTACGCAGGGCCTCGCCTAATTGGTTTTTAAGCTCGAAGCCGGCATGATCCGCTCCGATGGCGATTTTCATGAGTATCCAATTTTAACAGGCGATCGAACACGGCCGTAGTATCCCAACCGATATGGGGGAACGGTTTTATCTTTAGCCACATCGGCGCCGCATCCATGCACACTGAGACGAATCCCGTGGATGCCCACAGGACTTACGGAGGACTTATGGGTTGCGGATCTGCCCGCGGCGCCTGGCCGTACAGAGTGGGATTGTTCCTGATGGCTCCAACCGTGCTGTTTTCCTTGCCGCTATCGGCAGCTCTGCTGGTAGCCCCCAGCGGGTCCGATACCATCGTGGCAAGCGCGACGGATGATACGGTATTCGGACCGTACAGCTTGAACTTCAGCTTCAGCTTCTATGGGGGTATCCCGGTCACGCAGGCGAATATTTCGAGCAACGGGAATATTCAGTTCGGCACGACCGATACGAATTTTTCCAACCAGCCTTTTCCTTATACGACGCCCATGATCGCGCCGCTATGGGATGATCTCTTTCTTCCGCCCGGCGACATCCGGTACAACAACTCAATCGCGAACCAGTTCACGGTGATCTGGAACGGCGCCGGCGTGTTCGCCACCCCGGGCCGTATCACCACCGAGGCGATCCTGCTGGGAGCGGGCAACGCATTCGGCTACGCCGCGAACAGCATCATTTTGAGCTACGCCGCCATCACCGGCACCAACGATAACAACGTGACCGCCGGATTGACCAACGGTTTTACGCTCAGGACGTGCGTGCCGGAGGGCGCCGTCGATTGCACCTTTACGACTGCTCAGATACAGGCCCTCCAGAACCGGGCGTTCCTGTTTACACCCGTGGCGGGAGCCGCCCCGGGCTACAGCGTGTCTGAAATCCACGGCAGCGACGTCCCTGAACCTTCGAGCGTTTTCCTGGGAGGACTGGGTTTGATTCTGATCGGCGCGCTCCGTATCCGCCGCGTTTAGCCGCCAACAATTTCTACGAACGCCTGCGCAGCGTGGCTCAGCGCGCGCCGGGCCGGATAAACCAGCAGGATCTTGCGCTCGATCGACAGCTGCTTCACTTTAACTTCCTTGACCAGCCCGTGGCGGATCTCCTGCTCCACGCACATCCGCGGCAGGAACGCGACGCCTTCATTGCGTTCCACCATCTTGCGGATGGATTCGATGGTGGGCATCTCGACATCGGTATTCAGCGGAACTTTGTGGCGCTGGAATTCGCGGATCACCTGGGCCCGGTAGGGTGATACCACGTTGTGCGCGATAAACGTCTCCCCGCCCAGCTCCTTGATCGCCACCTGGTCGCGCTTGGCCAGACGGTGCTGCGGCGAGACGATGAACGACAAGTGATCGGAATAGATCACGCGCGCAATAATGCGCTCGTCTTCCGGGTCGTAGGTCAGCAGCCCCAGCTCCAGCTCGCCGTCCACTAACTGCGCCGGAATCTTGCTGGACTGGCTGCGGCGGACTTGCACCTTGATTTTGGGATAACGCGCGCGATAGCGCTCGATGTGGCCGAGCAGGTAGAGAGTGGATGATTCGTTCGCGCCTATGGTCAGACGTCCGGAGGACTTATCGCGCAACTCGGCCAGTGCGTTCTCCAGATCACCTTGCAGATTCTCGAACCGCCGGGCATAATCCAGCACGATCTGGCCGGCGTCGGTCAGCAGCAGATCCTTCGCCGAACGGTCGATCAGTTTTTCGCCCATCTCGGCTTCAAGTCGCTGAATCGCAAGGGAAACGGCGGGCTGGGTGCGGAGCAGTTTCTCCGCCGCCCGGGAAAAGCTCCGTTCGGCGGCCACGGTGAGGAACACGCGCAGCGGGTGCATCTCCATAAAGGAACATTATACAACATCAGAATATTATTGATTTGCCAAATCCATGGCCCGGCCCTGATAATGGCAGTACGGAGGCGTTATCCATGGCTGATCGGGTCTACATCTTCGACACCACGTTGCGTGACGGGGAGCAATCGCCGGGCTGCAGCATGACCGTTGCGGAGAAGCTCCGCATGGCAGCGAAGCTGGTGGAGTTGGGCGTGGACATCCTGGAAGCCGGTTTTCCGATCGCCTCGCAAGGCGATGCCGAGGCAGTGGACGCGGTGGCGCGTGAATTCCCCTGGGTGAGCGTGGCGGCGCTGGCGCGTTCCAACCGCGGGGACATCCTGGCCGCGGCCAATTCGCTCAAGAACGCCCGGCGCCCGCGCATCCATACTTTTATCGCCACCAGCGATATTCACCTTAAGCACAAGCTGAAGAAAACCCGCCAGCAGGTTCTGGACGAGGCCGTTGCGGCCGTACGCCTGGCCCGCGAGTATTGCGACGACGTCGAGTTTTCGGCCGAAGACGCCACGCGCACCGATCCTGTGTACCTGGAGGAAATTTCGCGCGCGGTAGTAGCCGCCGGAGCGCGCACGGTGAACCTTCCCGACACGGTAGGCTTTTCCGTACCCGAAGAATATCGCGCTCTGATCGCGCGCATCGTGAAGGCACTGGGAGATTCGGCCATCGTCAGCGTGCATTGCCACGATGACCTGGGCCTGGCCGTGGCGAACTCGCTGGCGGCGATTCAAGGCGGAGCGCGCCAGGTGGAATGCACCATTAACGGTATCGGCGAACGAGCGGGAAACGCGGCGCTGGAAGAAGTCGTGATGGCGCTCAACACCCGCCGCGATCAGCTTCCGTTCGAAACCCGCATCGTGACCGAGTATCTGTATCCGTGCAGCCAGCTGCTTACTTCCCTGATCACCTTCGGCCCGCAGCCCAACAAGGCGATTGTCGGCGAGAACGCTTTCGCGCACGAAGCCGGCATTCATCAGGACGGGTTCCTGAAAGAGCGGACCACTTACGAAATCATGGATCCCAAGTCGGTGGGCGTGCCCGAATCGAAACTGGTTTTGGGCAAGCACAGCGGCCGCCACGCGCTGGCCAAGCGCTGCGAGGATCTGGGGGCTCCGCTGACCCGCGAACAGCTCGACACCATGTACAATCGCTTTACGGAGCTGGCCGACCGTAAAAAAGGCCTTCGCAACGACGAAATCCTCGCATTGGCGCGCGAGGTGGTCGAGGATAC
The DNA here is from genome assembly GCA_035469225.1 of Bryobacteraceae bacterium. GTDB lineage: Bacteria > Acidobacteriota > Terriglobia > Bryobacterales > Bryobacteraceae > Palsa-187. The sequence continues at coordinate 9,838 of DATIRX010000432.1, read as the reverse complement.
CAAGCAGACCGGCGCCACAGCTCGCTAGGAAACGCTCGCTAGGGAAAGAATCCAGAAGACAGGAGTCAGGAGTCAGAAGGTGCAGTGTGTGCACCGTGAACTTAGAGAATGAATCTCAAAATACTGTTGTTGCCCGGAGACGGGATTGGAATCGAAGTAACTGCCGCGGCTGTGGAGGTTCTGAAAGCCGTTGCCAAGAAGTTCGGCCATACTCTGGAATTGTCAGAGGGCCTGCTGGGCGGTGTCGCCATCCACAAGACCGGCACTCCGTTTCCCAAAGAAACCGAAGCGCTGTGCCAGAAGGCCGATGCGACGCTGATGGGCGCCGTAGGATTGCCGGAATTCGACAACGCTACGCCCAGCCAGCGTCCGGAAGCTGGCCTTCTGGGAATGCGGCGCGTGCTGGACGTGTTCGCCAATCTGCGCCCGGTGCGAACCTGGCCGTCGCTGGTGGAATCCTCGCCGCTGAAGAATCACGTGGTGGAAGGCACCGACATGATCATCGTCCGCGAGCTGACCGGCGGCCTGTATTATGGCCAGCCGCGCGGCATCGACAAGGATCGCGCCTTCAACACCATGTCGTATACGCGCAAAGAAGTGGAGCGCGTGACGCACACGGCGTTCAAGCTGGCAGGGAACCGGCGCAAGAAGGTTTGCAGCGTGGATAAATCCAACGTGCTGGAAGTTTCGCAGTTCTGGCGCAAGGTGGTGATCGAGGTCGCCCAGCAGTATCCCGATATTCAGCTTGAGCACATGTTCGTCGACAACGCCGCCATGCAGATGGTGCTGAACCCCCGGCAGTTCGACGTGATGCTGACCGAAAACACCTTCGGCGATATCCTGAGTGATGTCGGGGGGATTCTGGCCGGGTCGATCGGCATGCTGCCGTCGGCATCGCTGGGAGAAACCAAAGGGTTGTATGAGCCGGTGCATGGATCGGCGCCGGATATCGCGGGCCAGAACAAGGCCAATCCGCTGGGTGCGATCGGCAGCGTGGCCGCGATGCTCGAATACACGTTCGGGCTGGTGAAGGAAGCAGCCGCTGTGAACTCCGCCATCGGCAAGGTGCTGGAATCGGGCCGCGTGACGGCTGACCTGCGTCCGAAAGGCAAGCCTGCGACGACCAAGGAAGTCGGCCAGGCAGTGAGTGAGGCATTATGAAGGCGTCTTCTGAAGCGGGCTCACGCCCGCGTACGATCGTAGAAAAAATCTGGGACAGTCATGTAGTCGCCGAGAAGCCCGGCGCTCCCGCACTCCTCTACGTCGATCTGCATCTGGTTCACGAAGTGACTTCGCCGCAGGCTTTCACGATGCTGCGCGAGCGCGGCCTCAAGGTCCGCCGCCCGGATCTGACCATCGCCACCATGGATCACAGCACGCCGACGACGTCGCGCGATTTGCCCATGCTGGATCCGGTCGGCAAGGCGCAGCTGGATCAGATGACCCGGAACTGCAAAGACTTCGGAATCCGCCTGTACGACCTGAAGACCACCAAGCAGGGCATCGTGCACGTGATCGGTCCGGAACAGGGACTGACGCAGCCCGGCATGACCATCGTCTGTGGCGACAGCCATACGGCCACGCACGGCGCGTTCGGAGCGCTGGCGTTCGGTATCGGAACCAGCCAGGTGGGCCACGTGTTCGCCACGCAGTGCCTGTTGCAGACTCCTTCGAAGACCTACGCGATTCGCGTGGATGGCGCGCTGCGCCCGGGCGTCTCCGCCAAGGACATTATTCTGGCGGTGATCGCACGCATCGGCATCGGCGGCGGCACCGGCAGCGTATTCGAGTATCTGGGATCCACCATCCGCTCGCTCTCGATGGAAGAGCGCATGACGATCTGCAATATGTCGATCGAAGGCGGCGCGCGCGCCGGCCTGGTCGCGCCGGATGACACGACCTATCAATACATGGCGGGCAGGGAATTCGCGCCGAAGGGTGCAGATTGGGATGCGGCGCTGGCTCGCTGGCGGCAGCTTCCCACAGATCATGACGCTGAGTACGCCCATGCGCTGACGCTCGACGCCAACGAGCTCGAACCGATGGTGACATTCGGAACCAATCCGGGCATGGGGATCGCGATCTCGGGTAACATACCCGATCCGGCATCGGTCGCCGACCCGATCGAGAAATCGGATCTAATCAAAGCGCTGAAGTACATGGATCTTCAGCCGGGCAAGCCGCTCAAAGGGCATCCCATCGATGTGGTGTTTGTCGGCAGCTGCACCAATTCGCGAATTTCAGATTTGCGCGCGGCCGCCAGCATCATTAAGGGCCGCAAGGTGAGTCCCAAGGTCCGCATGCTGGTGGTTCCCGGATCGATGCAGGTGAAGAAGCAGGCCGAGGCCGAGGGTCTGGACAAGATCTTCCGCGACGCGGGCGCGGATTTCCGCGAGGCCGGCTGCTCCATGTGCCTGGCGATGAATGGCGATCAACTGGAGCCGGGCGAGTACAGCGTCTCGACCAGTAATCGGAATTTCGAAGGCCGACAGGGCAAGGGCGGGCGGACGTTCCTGGCCAGCCCGCTGACCGCGGCGGCATCGGCCATCATGGGCGTCGTCACGGACGTGAGAACACTTTTATGAAATTAGAGAAGATCGAGAGCAAGATTGCGGTTTTGCCCATCGACAACGTGGATACCGATCAGATTATTCCAGCGCGGTATCTCAAGTCGATCTCGAAAGACGGATTGGGCGAAGGATTGTTCCGCGACTGGCGGCTGAACGCGGACGGGACCCCCAAAGCGGACTTCGTCCTGAACCAGCCCCAGGCGAAAGGCGTCCAGATCCTGGTAACCGGCGACAACTTCGGCTGCGGCAGCTCTCGCGAGCATGCTCCCTGGGCGCTGGTGCAGAACGGAATTCGAGCCGTGATCAGCACGTCCTTCGCGGACATCTTCAAGGGCAACGCGCTCAAGAACCAGTTGCTACCGGTGGTGGTTCCGGCCGACGCCCATGCCGAGCTGCTGAAATCGCCCTGGGCGGTTGTGAAGATCGACGTGGTGGACCAGACGGTCACGCTTCCCAGCGGACGCACGGTAAAGTTTCCCATCGATGCGTTCTCGAAGACGTGTCTGGTCGAGGGCGTCGATGAGCTGGGCTACATGCTCCAGCAGGAGTCCGCGATAGCGGCGTTCGAGGCCAAGCGTGTCGGTTCCGTGAACACACTGCTGTAAACGTGCGGTACCATCGCAGAAGTCCCAGAGGGGGACTTTTCATGCGAATGTTACTGAGAGCCATTATTCCCAACGAGACCGGAAACGCGGCGGTTCGAAAAGGAACGTTAGAGTCGACGATCAAGAAGATCCTGGCGGACCTGAAGCCGGAAGCGGCCTATTTTGTCGCCAGCGATACCGGCGAGCGCTGCGCGGTCATCATCTTCGACATGAAGGATTCCTCCGAACTTCCGAAGGTCGCGGAACCGTGGTTCCTGGCGTTCAACGCGCAAGTATCGGTAAGGCCGACGATGACTCCTGAGGATCTGGCTGCCGCGGGACCGGGATTCAAACGCGCGATCAAAGAATTCGGCAAGTAACCGTGTGGGGCAGGTCTCCAGACCTGCGGCGGCTTGCCCGCAAGCGGGGTTCCAAGCCCGCCTCAATCGCTTCCCACCCCCAAACCATTAGATATACAATATGGTTTGGACCTCTCCGCCCTCTACGCTGCCGGAATTACGCGCGCGCTGGCGCACTCCACCGCTCTGCGCTTCGCCCGGGTGCGGGTCGCCGAGATCCAGCTTTATCAGGCCTCCGAGGTGAAATCGGGGCGCGCGACACGCGATTTATACGGCGCGCTGGGCCCCACCATCGATGCCGCCCGGGGAGCTTTCCGGGAACGCTTCCTGTTACCCTTAAATGGAATCCCGGATTACCTTCACCAGGAGCTGGTGAAGACGTTGGCGAAAGAAGATGCTGTACTGCTCGGCCCGTCATATCCTGGTCCACAGGCATAGCGCCCGCTGGCGTAACGCGGCTATGTCTGCCGCCGCGGCCGCTGTCATTGGCGCAGCCTCGTTCGCGGTGCACGCCGCTTCCGATCCTCTTGTCGATCTGAAGGCGGGGGCCGATGCGCTCGAGGCAGGACGCTACCCAGCGGCCATCTCCACGCTCAAAGGACTGCCGCAGCGTCTGCCCAAGCTGGCCGATTACGCCGCCTGGTTCCTGGCTTCCGCGCAATCCGCATCCAAGGACTACGCGGGTGTGCCCGCCACGCTCAATACGGTCTTCCAGCAGTCTCCGCCGTCGCCGCTGGTTCCTCGCGCTGCACTGCTGGCAGCGGGTGCGTATACCCAGAACAACGATCCGGCCGCCGGGCTGGAGCTTCTGCGCAAGTACTACTCGGTGCTCCCCCAGCCCAAGGGCGACCTGGCGATGGCCGTCGCGTTCGATGGCACCGGCGATGATGTCAGCGCGGCCATCTACTATCAGCGCGTCTATTTCGGCTTTCCTCTGACTGCCGAAGCCGCCCAGTCCGGAACCGAAATCGCCAAGCTCCAAACGCAGCTCGGCGAAAAGTATCCGCCCGCGCTGCCCACTGCCATGCTGGGGCGGGCGCTCAAGCTACTCGACGCGGGTCAGGCTGCCCGTGCGAAGAAGGAGCTCGAATTGCTGGTCCCGCAGCTGGGGGGCGTGGATCGCGATCTGGCGCGCGTGCGCATCGGCGTGGCGCACTATACCGCCAAAGAGAATGCCGTCGCCTACCGCTATCTTTCGGCGCTGGAGGTCGCCTCGCCGGAAGCCGACGCCGAGCGCCTGTACTATCTCGCACAAAGCGCGCGCCGCCTGAACAATCTGGACGAGATGGATTCATGGACGGCGCGGCTGGGCCGGCTGCATCCCAACTCGCCGTGGCGGCTAAAGGCCGTGACATCGGCTGCGGATCGGTATCTGACCGAGAACAAGGCCGGCGAGTATGAGCCTTTGTATCGCGCCTGCTTCGAGTCTTTCCCCCAGGATAAACAGGCGGCGGGATGCCACTGGAAGGTCGCATGGGCGCACTACATCCGGCGGAGTTCGGACGCCCAGGATCTGCTGCGCGCGCATTTGCGCCTGTTTCCTGCGTCGGAAAACGCTTCCTCGGCGCTGTACTTTTTGGGGCGGCTGGCGGAGCAATCGCGCGACCGGGCTGCCGCGCGCGCGTATTACGAAGAGATCGCGCGTGAATATCCCAACCAGTATTACGCGGTGCTCGCGCGGGATCGGATGACGCCGCTCGCCGGAGTGACTCCGGCTCCCGCTGCGTCTGAGTTTCTGCGCGCTGTGAATTTTCCGCAGCGCGCGCGAACCACGGTGTTCGACGCCAGCGTGACTTCGCAGGCCCGCATCGATCGAGCTAAGATGCTGGTGCTCGCCGGGTTGAAAGAGTGGGCCGAAATCGAGCTGCGCTACGGTGCGCAGACCGGAGATCAGCCTCACCTGCTGGCCATGCAGCTGGGAGCGCTGATCGGCGACGGCCGGCCCGCACAGGCCATCCGGTACATCAAGAGCTACGCCGGAAATTATCTGTTCCTGCCGATCGAGTCCGCGCCGCAGGATTTCTGGCGGCTGGCGTTCCCGCTGCCATACCGCGCCGATCTGGAGCGCTTCTCCAAACAGAACAAGCTGGATCCGTTTCTGATGGCCGCGCTGATCCGCCAGGAATCGGAATTCGACGCCGGGGTGACTTCGTCCGCCAACGCCCGCGGGCTGACGCAGATCGAGCCGGCCACCGGACGCGAGCTGAGCCGCAAGCTGAAGATTCCCGCCTACACGACCGCCAAACTCTTTCAGCCCTCGCTGAATCTCCAGTTCGGCACGTATTATCTGCGCGTGGTGACGGATCAGCTGGGCGGGCACACCGAAGCCGCTCTGGCGGCCTATAACGCCGGTATGTCGCGCGCGAAAGCCTGGCTGACGTGGGGCGATTTCAAAGAACCCGCCGAATTCGTCGAGACGGTTCCCTTCACCCAGACGCGCGGCTACATTCAAGCCGTGCTGCGCAACGCCGACGCCTACCGCCGCATCTATACCACGCAACCAGGCCCTCAACCACAGTGAGCCGGTTCCGCGCTCAACGCACTCTAGGGATTAATGAGAGCGTCATCCGCGAGATGACCCGGCTCGCCTTGAAGCACAATGCCGTGAATCTGGCGCAAGGATTTCCCGACTTTCCCGCGCCGCAGATTCTGAAGGATGCCGCGCGCCAGGCCATTGCCGACGACGTGAATCAGTACGCCATTACCTGGGGAGCGAAGCGTTTTCGGGACCAGATTGCGGCGAAATATCGGCGAACGTACGGCCTGGAAATCGACCCCGAGCGTGAAATTACAGTGTGCTGCGGCTCCACCGAAGGCATGATCGCTTCGTTGCTGGCGGTGTCGAATCCCGGCGACGAAGTGGTTATCTTTGAGCCGTTTTACGAAAACTTCGGACCGGATACCCTGCTGTGTTCCGCCCATCGCAAGTTCGTGAAGCTGCGTCCTCCCGACTGGGCGTTCGATCCAGACGAGCTTCGCCGGGCTTTCTCCGCGCGTACCAAGGCGATCATTCTCAACTCGCCCGGGAACCCGACAGGACAAGTGTTCGACCGGAAGCAGCTCCAGATGATCGCCGATCTGGCCCAGGAATTCGATGCACTCGTTATCACCGACGAAATCTACGAGCACATCCTCTACGACGGCGCGCAGCACATCCCCATGATGACGATCCCGGGCATGCGGGAACGGACCATTCTCATCAACAGCATGAGCAAGACCTACTCGGTCACGGGCTGGCGCGTCGGCTGGGTGCTGGCCGCACCGGAGATCACCGAATCGATTCGCAAGGTCCACGATTTTCTGACCGTGGGCGCAGCGGCGCCGCTGCAAGAGGCCGGTGTCGTGGCGCTGGGACTTCCGGAAAGTTACTACCGGGAGCTGGCGCAGCATTACGCGGAGCGGCGCGACTGGATGCTGCAAATGCTGGAGCGGTCGGGCTTTCGCTGCACGCGCCCGCAGGGTGCGTATTACGTGATGGCGGACTTCTCCAAGCTAAGCCAGGATGACGATGTGACGTTCGCGCGGCATCTGATCGAGAAGATTGGCATCGCAGCCGTGCCCGGATCCAGCTTCTATTCAGATCCCCAGGACGGAGCCGGCTGGATACGCTTTTGCTTTCCGAAAAAGTATGACACTCTAAAGGAGGCTGAAGAGCGTCTTAAGAAATTGGCCTAAATGTTCTTGCTGCCGGAGACCGTTGCCCGCCAGGATGGAGTGGGCGCGGAAATGGAAGTCGCGTCCAAAGTCGTCCGGCTGACGCTGGGCATCACGCGGATCATCGCGCAGGAGAGCCTGGAAGTTTCCGTGTGGGGCTCGGAGGATGGAGAACACTGGGAGCCCCTGATCGCCTTCCCGCAAAAGTTCTATTGCGGAACCTACTCCCTGGTGCTGGATCTCGCCCGTTACCCCGGCGTGCGGTATCTGCGCGCGCAATGGCGAATGGGTCGGTGGCTGCCCGAGAAACACGCGCCGCTGTTCGAGTTTTACCTGCGTGCGGACAACGCACTACTGCGCCAGGTGGGCAAGGTTGCGGCGTATACTGTCTGACAGCGGACCGTCCGGACGGACTTCCAGCACATCTTCGAGCTCGCGGATGGCCGCGCGGCGATTGCCACGGCGCGCGTAGATCTCGGCCAGGAAGACCTGCGGCTGGGAAAAATGCGCGCGATCCAGCCGCTTGGCCGCGAGCAGGCACGGTTCTGCCTCCTCGAACCGGCCGAGCGTAAAGTAATTCATTCCGAGCTGGGCGTTGGCCAGCGCATCTTCGGGCCGGTCATGCACGGCGCGCTGATTGAACTCCAATGCATCCGCGGCTGAGCCTGCTTTCAGCAATACGCCGCCCAGGTTCACCAGAGGTTCGTAGGCAGCGGGGTCGGCTTCGAGCGAGCGGCGGAAGAAGGTCTGGGCGCGGCTGCCGTCGCCGTTCTGAAACGCGATGACGCCGAGAGCGTTCCAGGCGGCCGAGTATTCGGGCGCGATCGACACAGCCTCCTCCAAGCTGCGGACCGCGCCCTCCGGATCGCGTCCAGCCAAACGCCTTTGCGCCTCGGCGTATTTGGCGGCTGCGTGTCGCGGAATCGAAGCCTGTTGAACGGAGACGGTGCCGCCGTTGGGGTTGGCAGCGGCTTCCGCCGAGCTGTAGGGGATGGTGGCATGCACTACTCCGGAATCGCCGGCGACGGCGGAACTGATCACGACGGTGCGGCGGACTTCGCCCAACCCGGGGCGAACTACAGCGACGGTGTAGTTGCCGGGAGCGAGATTGTGAAAATGGAAATCGCCGCGGGGGTCCACGTCGGTGGACTCGGCGTAGGGCCGTTCGACACTGAACAAGGTTACTCGCAGGGAACGGGTGTGGACGTCGCCGGCGATGTGGCCGTCCAGCTGAAGATTTCCGGCGTACAACGCTCCCGCGGCAGCGGCCAGGACCAGCGACGGAATCGCGCGAAACACCCCATCAGGCTACATCTTTTTCGAGTGATTTCAAGTACCGGTACACCTGGGACAAAGGTAATCCGATGACGTTGAAATAGCAGCCCTCGACGCGTTCCACGAACTTGGAGGCGAGGCCCTGAATGGCGTAGGCGCCGGCCTTGTCCATGGGTTCACCGGTGGCGACGTAGGCGTCGATTTCCGCGTCCGTAAGGGGCGCAAAACGTACCAGGGTCGCGGTGCTGTCCACTTGGGCGCCCCGGGGATGGCGCAGGCAGATGCCGGTGATCACGGTGTGCTCGCGGCCGGCCAGGCGGCGAAGCATGTCGCGGGCGTCGGCGTCGTCGCGGGGTTTTTCGAGCACGTCCGGACCTAGTACGACGATCGTGTCGGCGCCTAGTACAATTTCACTGCGATCTTCCCACACGGCATCGGCTTTGGCGCGGGCCAGACGGCGGGCGTAGGCCTCGGGAGGCTCGCCCGGAGCACGAATTTCCTCGACTTCCCGCACGCGAATAGTGAAGGGGATGCCGGCGGTGGCGAGAAGCTCGCGGCGGCGGGGGGATTGGGAGGCGAGGACCAGCGGGAGCGGCACAGGACAGATATAGCATGGGGGTTGGCGTGTCGGCGTTCTCCCCAGAGAGGAATGCTGAGTCGAGATCCAGAACAAGTACGCGTCATAATGTATTATGGGCGTCAGATCAGGATCCGGCTTATGAGCGAGCATTCCAAGATCGAATGGACGGAGGCGACATGGAATCCAGTCCGGGGATGCCTGAAGGTAAGCCCCGGCTGCAAGCACTGCTATGCGGAAACTTTTGCTGAACGGTTCAGGGGAGTCCGTGGTCATCCCTACGAAAACGGCTTCGATCCGCGCTTGGTTCCAGGAAAGCTTCTCGAGCCGCTTTCGTGGGCGTCGCCGAAAACGGTTTTCGTGAATAGCATGAGCGACTTGTTTCAGGATGCTGTTCCAGACGACTACATCATCGCCGTCGCCCAAGTGATGCTCCGTGCACCTTGGCACACCTATCAAATCCTCACCAAGCGATCAACGCGCTTGGAAGCGCTGCTGCGCACCAAACTTCGAACGGCCGCAACGGCCCCGCACATCTGGTGGGGCGTTAGTGTAGAGGACCGGAAATATGGCGTGCCGCGAATCAACCACTTACTCAACACTCCTGCCCGCACGCGTTTTTTGAGTATTGAGCCTCTTTTGGAGGATCTTGGCGACTTGAATCTTCGAGGCATCGATTGGGTAATCGTTGGCGGCGAGAGCGGTGCCGGGGCGAGGCCGATGAAGAAGAAGTGGGTTCAGTCCATCCGTCAAGCTTGCCGTGTTGCAGGCGCACGATTCTTCTTCAAACAATGGGGCGGCGTCCAGAAGGGAAAGCAC
>DATIRX010000431.1:0-3558 GCA_035469225.1 Bryobacteraceae bacterium | reverse complement strand
GGCCCTGAGCCCGGACAGCAAGACTCTGTCCGTCGTCGGCGGGTCGGAGGGAAAGTGGCACCTTGCACGAATCGCCGTGGACGGTTCGGGGTATCGGGAACTCTACTCAGGTGTTGCTCCCGTCGATCCTACGTGGACGAGGGATGGACGCTCGATCCTGTTCGCTCAGCAGGAGAAAAACTCCGCCGTGCAGCGGATCATGCGAATCCCCGCCGAAGAAGGTCAGCCGGAATTCACTGGCATCAGCGCTGAAGGCTTGAATTCGCTTCAGCTCAGCCCGGACAATACGAAGATCGCATATGGGGTCAGGTTGACCGGTGAGGAAGTCTGGGAGCTCGACAACGTGCTCGCGGCGCTGAAATAACTCGGAAGAGGGGGCGCGGACTAGCCTCGCCGCGCCCCATGCACCACTGCCGCCGCGCGCAGCTTGGCCAGCTCCCGCCGGGCGATGCTGGACCAATGGCTGGCCGGATCCAGCCTCAGGTACTCGGTCCAGTGCCGCACGGCCGTCATGGGCTGGTTGGAGGCCTGATAGAGCAGCGCCAGGTTGTAATGCGCATCGGCGTACTGGGGCGAAATTTTCAGCGCAGCCTTATAGTGCTCCAGAGCCTTGAGGCGGTCGCCGCGTTCGTCGTACAGATTGGCCAAGTCGAAGTGTGCCAGCGCATAGTTCGGATCGGCCTCCAGGGCATTCAGGTAATAGCGCTCGGCGTCCTTCCAGTTGCGCGCATTGAACTGGATGGTTCCCAGGTTCACCAGCGCGCCGGCTGAAGTCGGATCCAGCTCCACCGCTTTTTCGTACGCCTCGATGACCTCCGCCAGCAGTGCGCCGGTCTGCTCCAGCTCCAGCCCGCGCTGGAACCAGTGCTCGGCGGCGGCGCGCCGGACGCGGTCCGCATCGGGCTGATCCGGCACGCGGAATTCCAGCAGGCGCTTCAGCTCGACCTGATCGAAATCCAGGAGCAGCTGCCCGGATTCAGCCTCCATCGCCCGGCCGTCGATCTCCACGCGGATGCGCTTTCCGACGACATAGATTTTCAACTGGGCCAGGGGATCCTGAATGCCGCGAAGCTTCCTGCCGAGCGCGTTAAGCGCCCGCCGGATCTGAACCGGAGCCACTCGCGCGGCGCGCAGCTTCAGCAGCGTTTTGAGCGCCAGCAGTTCCTTGAACCCGTAGGATTCAGAAGCCGGGATCAGCTTCTGGCGCTCCCAACTCTGGAGCTGGCGCTCCGTAATTTTGAGAAGACGCCGCGTCCCTGCCCTCGAATACGCCTGCTTCGCCGCCACGCCCGTCACTGAATGGAATTTTATCAACTCTGGACGAAGCGGATCGTCTTATTTTTGAAAGAGTGAGATTCCCGCGACGCCGGCCGCTCCGGCCGAGATACAAGCCGCGCTGTTCTCACGCGTGACGCCGCCCAGCGCCAGAACGGGAATCCGCACGGCAGCGGCCGCCTGTGCCAGGCGTTCCAGGCCTCTGGGCTCCAGTCCGCCGGATTTTGAGAGAGGCGCGAACACCGGCCCGAACATAGCGTAATCCGCGCCTTCGGTCTCCGCGTGGCGCACCTCCTCCACAGAGTGACAGGACACGCCGACCAGGAAGCCCGGGCGGCGCCAGACTTGCGCTGCCGGCGATCCCGAGGGCAGATGCACACCCGCGGCCCCAGCGGCGATGGCCACGTCGGCGCGCGTGTTCACGATGATTTTCGAGGCCTGCGGATTGGGCAGCTTCATCGCCGCCTCCACCAGGCCGAACAACGCACGGGCGCTCAAGTCTTTTTCGCGAATCTGAATCCACGCGACACCCGCCGCCAGATTGCGCGCGATGGCGTCCAGCAACGTCTCGGGGCCAAGCGTGTTCCGATCCGTGATGTAGCACGTAATATAACCACGAATCACTGTGCGCCCCGCTTCTTCTCGGCCCTCCGCACGCGCGCTTCGTCCATGCCGAAATAGTGCGCGATCTCATGCCATACGGTATCGGCCACCATCTGTTCCAGTTCCGCCAGATTCCGCGACATGCGCTCATGCGGGCCCTGGTAGATGGTGATCTTATCGGGAAGCGTGAAGCTGCTGCCGGTGCTGCGGGTGGTGAGCGGATGCCCCTGATACAAGCCCAGCAGGCCGGGACGCGACGGCTCCCGTTCCACGATCACGGCTATATTACGCAGATGTTTACGGAAGCGTGCCGGAATGCGGCCGAGCGCACGCTCCACCAGCTGGTCGAATTCGGATTCCGGGAGCATCCGTACGTCCACCAGTTTACGCCGCTGTATCATAGAGGCTGCCGCGCCCATGACGAAACAGGAAATCCTGCTGGCCCACGAACAGTATCTGTTCCCCAGCGTCTTTCACTATTTCAAGGAGCCTTTGGTGATCGCGCGCGCCAAGGACCAGTTCGTCTGGGACGCCGACGGCAACCAGTACCTGGATTTTTTCGGCGGCATCGTCACGATTAGCGTAGGGCACTGCAATGAGACGGTGAATCGAAAGACCGCCGAACAGATGGAACGGCTGCAGCATGTATCCACGGTCTTCGCGACCGAGCCGCAGGCGGCGCTGGCCAAGCGCGTCGCCGAAATTTCTCCCGGAGGCAAGCTCACCCGGAGCTTTTTCACCAACAGCGGCACGGAAGCTAATGAGGCTGCGATTCTGACCGCACGCTGCTATACCGGAAATCATGAGATCGTGGCGCTGCGGCACGGGTATCACGGACGTTCCGCGGTTGCCATGGCCGCTACCGGGCAATCCGCCTGGCGGCTCGGCGGGGCGCCGCCTTCCGGATTCGTCCACGCACTCAACGCCTACTGCTATCGCTGCCCGCTCGGCCTGACCTATCCTTCCTGCAACGTGAAGTGCGCCCGGGATATGGAAGAGTTGATCCGCACGACTACCTCGGGCCGCATCGCCGGATTCATCGGAGAGCCGGTTCAAGGCATCGGCGGGTTCATCACGCCGCCCAAGGAATACTTCGAGATTGTCGCGGGCATCGTGAAGAAGTTCGGCGGCGTGTTTATCAGCGACGAAGTGCAGACCGCCTGGGGACGTACCGGCGGCAAGTGGTTCGGCATCGAGCACTTTGGCGTCACCCCGGACGTGATCACCAGCGCGAAGGGCTTGGGGAACGGACTTCCCATCGGGCTCACGGTAGCGCGACCTGAAGTAGCCGCGGGCCTGCAAGGTCTGACGATTTCCACGTTCGGCGGCAATCCGGTTGCAACCACCGCGGCCAAGGCCGTTATCGACTTTATCGAAGAGAATCAGCTGCTGATCAATGCCGCCGAAGCCGGGGCTCATCTGCGCGGCAGGCTCGAGGAGCTGAAAGCGAAATATTCCTTGATCGGCGAAGTGCGCGGCATGGGACTGATGCAAGCGATCGAACTGGTGGAAGATCGCGAAACCACGGCGCCGGCGACCGCAGCCACCGCGGCACTGATGGAGGCGGCGCGGGAAAACCGGCTGCTGATCGGCAAGGGCGGCCTGGATGGAAACGTGATTCGCATCACGCCGCCGCTGAATATTTCGAAAACCGATGTGGACGATTTTGCGGAGCGCCTG
>DATIRX010000430.1:0-4365 GCA_035469225.1 Bryobacteraceae bacterium | reverse complement strand
AGGTCTCGTACATTTCCCGGCCATAGATGCCTTTGATGTGGAGCATGTTAAAGATCACGTCACGCCAGTTGATGGACATTTCCTGGCTTGGAATGCCCAGCATGGCGATACGCCCGCCGTGCGCCATGTTGGAGATCATTTCGCGGAAGGCCGAAGGGTTGCCCGACATTTCCAGGCCGACGTCGAAGCCCTCGCTCATGCCCAGCGTTTTCTGAGCGGCGGCAACCGCGGTGTGTTGCGCGTCGTCTTTCACGTTGAGCGCCAAATCCACTTTCATCTTGCGCGCGAGCTCCAGGCGGTAATCGTTGACATCGGTGATCACCACGTGGCGTGCGCCGGCGTGGCGGACCACGGCGGCGGCCATGATGCCGATGGGACCCGCGCCGGTAATTAAGACGTCCTCACCCAGCACATTAAACGAGAGTGCGGTATGCACGGCGTTGCCGAAGGGATCGAAGATGGCCGCGGCGTCGCGGTCCACGCGCGGATCGTGGCGCCAAATGTTGGTCATCGGTAGCGCGATGTACTCCGCGAAACAGCCGGGCCGGTTCACGCCGACGCCGGAGGTATGCGCGCACAAGTGACGATCGCCGGCCATGCAGTTGCGGCAGCGCCCGCACACCACGTGACCTTCGCCCGAGACCAGTTCGTCGGGATGAAAATCGATGACATTGGAGCCGACGGCGGCGATCTCGCCGACGAATTCATGGCCGATCGCCATGGGCACGGGGATGGTCTGCTGGGCCCAGGAATCCCAGTCGTAGATGTGCACGTCCGTGCCGCAAATTCCCGTGCGGTGGACGCGGATCAGAACGTCATTGATGCCGAGAGTCGGTTCGGGAATGTCTTCGAGCCACAGGCCGGGCTCGGCGTTCGCTTTGACAAGAGCTTTCAAGGGATCCCCCGACTGCTATGGTAGCCATCCGTCGGGCCGCGAATCCACAATTCGCTCGTGTTTCTCGATTTGCGTCCCTCAGCCTTGGTATTGGAGTACGTTTAACCCGGCGTTCCAATCCGTCACATACACCAGCCCATCGGTTGTGACCAGGATATCGGCGGACTTCGCTGCCAGCGCGACGTTGGGGCGCGGATCGATCAGCTTCCGGGGAGCCGGAGGCACCCAGTAGGCGATCTCCTTGGGCGCGAATGCGTCCTTGATATCGAAGACGCGGACTCCGGCGACGTTGTAGGTCGAGAAAATCGTCTCCTCGCTGCGATACGTGCCGGGCCGGTTTTCGTGCAGGTTGTGCGGGCCGAAGGTTCCGAATCCGCAAAAGTCCCGCTCCTTGGGCGCGGGCAAGGTGGAAATCGGCACCGGGTTTTCCTCGGCCCGCAAATCCACGATGAACGTCGCGAACATACCTTTCGCACATTTTTCCGCATTCGCTTCGTCGGCCACGACCGCCAGCTTTCGCCCGGGTAAGGGAAGCGGAGTGTGTGTGCCGCCTGGAAATGGCGGGCACCAGTTGATGTGCGAAATCAGCCTGGGCTTGGCCGGGTCGCTGAGATCGTGAACGGTCAGGCCGCCGTCGCGCCAGGCTCCGTAGCCGCGATTGCCGGCCGTAATCATGTGATGCAGGGCCACGCGGCGGCCCGGCGCCAGGGTGGACGGTTCGCCGGCCGCGCGATTCATCCCGGGCATCCACCAGCGGCCCACAATTTCGGGCTTGGTGATGTTCTGCAGGTCCACCATGCAGAGAAAGTGATCCGTGAAACCATCCAGATGCGCGGCAATCGCCGCGTAGCGTCCGCCGGCCCACCACAGGCGATTGATACCCAGGCCGGGCATTTCGAGGAATGCGATTTCCCGCATCTCGGCGGGACGGGAAATATCGTGAATGCTGAGGCCGGAGCGGAATTTTTTGCGGTTGGTAATGCTATCCGCCAGCGCATTCTCGAAATATCCGCGAATGTTGTCGTAGGACTGCATGGCCACGATATTCGCCCCGTTGGCCAGCAAGAGCAGGTCGTCGGAAACCTGCAGGTGATGGGTCCGGGTAAAGTCTCCGCCCGTGAAAAAGCCCACCGGCTTCAGTTTGCGCGGATCGGCAGCGTCCAGGATGGTAACTCCGTTGCTGAACATGTGGCCGACATAAAGATGCCGGCGGTTGAGCATGACCTGAACACTGTCCGGCCGTCCGCCCATATCGCTGTAGGACACATGACGGAAGCGTTGTCCGATGCCTTGCGGCGGAATGGCATGTTCCTGCGCGGCGGATCGTCCGGGACCAGACGCCAGCGCTGCGAATCCAAGCAGACCTTTCCCGCAATCGCGCCGAGTGATTGTCGCCATGTGTGCTCCGTTTCCTGAACTTCACAACCAGCTTACACGCTTCCTGACGGCACATTGCGGTTTTCCGGGCCGGCGCGGCGACGAAGTCCGTTCTGTCCGGCAGAGCGGAGTTGCGGCGGGAGTGTATTCCGGCCATGCTTGAACTGAATGCAGCTTCGGCCCCACGACCGGGAGCCGTCATCGGGTTCTTCGACGCGCGCCGCCCGGATCACGCTCGTCGTGTTGCTGACGACCGCCGTCGGGTTATGCCTGCTGATGGTATGGCCGTTTGCCTCCACCATCATCGCGGGGGCGGTTCTGGCCGTGGTGTGTTATCCGCTTCACCTGCGGATGCAGAAGGCGGTCGCCAGGCCGGGCCTGGCGGCGTTCCTTTCCACTCTGCTGGTGCTGATCGCGTTCATGGTGCCCTTCACGCTGCTGGTGACCACCCTCCTGCAGGAGTTGCGTGCGGCGTATCAAGCGCTGGGGCCTGGCGCCACGGAGCAGGGAGCCGGGCGGATTTGGGCGGCGCTCGATCGCCCCCTGGCCGCCGTGGGCAGATGGCTCGGAATGGAATCGAGCGACCTCCG
Source organism: Bryobacteraceae bacterium (assembly GCA_035469225.1). GTDB lineage: Bacteria > Acidobacteriota > Terriglobia > Bryobacterales > Bryobacteraceae > Palsa-187. Next base: position 1,503 of record DATIRX010000430.1, on the reverse strand, counting down.
TGCACTGCTTGCGACCAGGCTGCAGGAAGCCGGCGCGGCTGTTCTCGGCAAGTCTATCGCCGCGCTCGGTGCCGCGGGCGGGGGTGTGGTGAAGATCGTCATCGGCATTGGGACCCTCTATTGCACCCTTTTGTATGGCGCCCGCCTCCGCCGGAACGTGGCGACACTCTCTCCCCTGGGAGCGCAGCGGACCGAGACATTGTTGAACACGGTCCAGGAAATCGTGATGGCGAGCGTTTATGGCGTCATCGCCGTGGCGGCGGCGCAAGGGGTTCTATGCGGTTTAGGAGCATGGATTGCCGGCCTGCCCTCGCCGACGCTGTGGGGCGTGGCAGCGGCCGTGGTGTCCATCCTGCCGCTGTTCGGCACAGCGCTGGTTTGGTTGCCGGCGGCGGCGGTACTGTTTGTCCAGGGATCCATCGGACGCGGTGTGTTCATGCTGATCTGGGGTTTAGCGCTGGTGGGCACGGTCGATAACTACCTCCGCCCGCTGGTGGTGATGACCAAGCTGTCGGTCCACCCGCTGGTGGTATTCGTCGCCATGCTGGGGGGAGTGGAGGCCTTCGGTCTCATGGGCATTTTGTTCGGTCCCGTGATTCTGGCCATCACCGTTGCGCTGTTTCGCATGCTTCGGGAAGAGATGGACGCCGGTGAAGGCGCCTGAGCGGGAAGGCCAGGCACCCGCCGCGGCTTCCGCGTCTCCCTGGCACGGAATGACCGTCGAGGCGGTCATGCAGCAGCTCCGTACCTCGCTCGAAGGGGGACTTTCGGGCGAAGAAGTTACCCTGCGGCGCGCGCGGTACGGTCCGAACTCGATCCGCGAAGCCAAGCCCAAAAGCCCCTGGCGGATTTTCGCGGCGCAGTTTGCCGACTTCATGATCCTGGTCCTGGTGGCGGCCGCCGTCATCGCAGGTTTCCTTGGCGAACCGGCGGATACCGTGGCGATTGTGGCGATCGTTGTCCTGAACGCCGCCATCGGATTTGTCCAGGAATATCGCGCTGAGCAAGCCCTGACCGCGCTCAAGAAATTGGCCGCCCACCAGGCGCGCGCGCTCCGGAACGGAGAACCGGCCACGGTCCCGGCGGCCGATCTGGTTCCCGGCGACATCATGCTTCTGGAAGCCGGCAACGTGGTGCCGGCCGATCTGCGAGTGGCGGAAGCCGTGCAACTCCGCATCGGCGAAGCCGCGCTCACCGGCGAGTCCCATCCAGTGGAGAAACACGTGCCCCCTGTTGCTCCCGATCCGCAGTTAGCGCTGGGCGACCGAATCAGCATGGCGTACAAGGGAACTGTCGTCCACCATGGCCGCGGCCGTGGGATCGTCGTTGCGACGGGAATGCAAACCGAGCTCGGGCAGATCGCTGAAATGATCAGCGAACACGCCGAGGTGAAGACTCCTCTGCAACGCCGGCTGGCGCACTTCGGAAGGTATCTGGCGCTGGCTGCATTGGCGATTTGTGCGGTGATCTTCGCGGCGGGAGTCGAGCGCGGCGAGCCATTGG
>DATIRX010000429.1:0-3600 GCA_035469225.1 Bryobacteraceae bacterium | reverse complement strand
GGTTCTGGTGACCAGCGACAAAAAGGTAATGGGCACGCGAACCAATTCACAGGCCCTGCGAGCGCTTGGATGGACCTGTGCGACCGTCATGAGCGCCGCGGCCGTGGCACTCCTGGTGTTATAGACTCCGGTTGTTATCATGTCCCCATGCGTTTGTGCCGGTTCGGGGACTCGCGTTTAGGACTGGTCGAAGGTGCCAAGGTGACCGACGTCACCGCTGCCCTGGATGTTTTGCCGGCATCTCGTTATCCTTTTCCCGGCTACGATCTGCTCATCGCGAATCTGGACGTCGTAATCGGGCGCATCCGGGCGATCGCGGCCAGTTCCTCTGCCTTGCCATTGGAGGGACTGAGGCTCCTGAGCCCGGTGGCGAATCCTGGAAAGATCATCGCCGCTCCCGTAAACTACGCCAAGCACCTGAGCGAGGTGGCCGGCGATTCCCAATTGAGCGCCGGCAACCCCGGACACACCATCACCATCCAGAAGGCGGGACTGTTTCTGAAGGCCAACAGCGCGCTGGTGGGGGCGGGCGAAGGAATCGCGCTCCGGCATCTGGAGCGCCGCAACGATCATGAAGTGGAGCTGGCGGTGGTGATCGGCAAGCGCGCCAGCAACGTCAGCGCGAAACAGGCGCTTGAATACGTGGCCGGGTACAGCATCGGGCTGGATATCACCATCCGCGGCTCGGAGGACCGCAGCTTTCGCAAATCGCCCGACAGCTACATGGTGCTGGGCCCCTGGCTGGTGACGGCGGATGAAATTCCGAACCCGGGCCGGCTGGATTTATCCATCGTCTTGAATGGCGAAATGAAGCAGAACTCGAACACCCGCTTCATGACCCTGGGCGTGGCCGAGCTGATCGAGATGGCTTCATCGTTTTACACGCTGTATCCCGGCGATATCATCATTACCGGGACGCCGGAAGGCGTGAGCCCCATCGTGCCCGGAGACGTGATCCTGGCGGCGATCGAGAAGATCGGCAGTATGGAAGTAAAAGTTCGGGCGGCTGAAGTTTGATGGACTCACAAACCGGAATTTCCGCCGAGCGCCGCGAATACTACCGGCGTCTGGAACAGAAGCACTCGACCCCGTTGTGGGAAGTTCTGGGCGATCTGATCCCTTCGCAGCCGCGCCCTCCGGCGAGTCCGGCGCTGTGGCGCTACCGGGAGATGCGGGCGCTGCTGCTGGAAGCGGGCCGCCTGATCACCGCCAAGGAAGCCGAGCGCCGGGTATTGATTCTCGAAAACCCGTCCATGCCGGGAACTTCTCTGATCACCCAGAGCGTCTACGCCGGCCTGCAATTGGTCGAGCCCGGAGAGACCACGCCCACGCACCGGCACGTAACGTCCGCTTTAAGATTCGTGATCGAAAGCGAACAGGGCTATACGGCGGTGGATGGCGAGCGGACCACCATGCATCCCGGCGATTTCGTGATCACGCCCTCCTGGACCTACCATGACCACGGCAATCCGGGCGGCACGCCGGTCATCTGGCTGGATGGCCTGGATATTCCCATCGTGAATCTGCTCGGAACCAGTTTCGCGGAGCCGCATCCGCAGGGCCTGCAGCCCATGACCCGTCCGGAAGGCGACGCGATGGCCCGCTACAGCCAGAATCTTTTGCCGCTCGATTACACACCGAACCGATCGGCCACGCCGGTATTCAACTATCCGTATGCCCGCAGCCGGGAGGCGCTGGATTGGCTGTATCGTCATGGGCCGCTGCACGAATGTCACGGAATCAAGATGCAGTACTCGAATCCGGCCACCGGAGGCTACCCGATGCCCACCATCGGCGCGTTCCTGCAGTGGTTGCCCTCCGGATTCCGTGGATCGGCGTATCGTTCCACCGACGCGACGGTGTACTGCGTGGCCGATGGCGTCGGCCGCAGCAAGATCGGCGAGGTCGAACTCCCATGGGAGAAGAGCGACGTCTTCGTCGTGCCTTCCTGGTGTCCGGTGTCGCACCAGGCCGGCAGCGAGTCCGTATTGTTCAGCTTTTCGGACCGGCCGGTGCACAAGGCGCTGGGATTGTGGCGCGAAGAGGCTCCGTGTGTGTAAAATGTGTGCGCGGGGAAATCGCTGAAGATCAACGTCACCACCGTCATCGATGATAGCCGGGTAAGCGCGTTTCAAGTCAGCACCTACCTGCTGTGCTTCGCCTGTCTTCTGATGGACGGATTCGACGTGCAGTCGCTGGGCTACGTGGCGCCGGCTCTGAGCAATGAGCTGCACATTTCCCGAACCCAGCTGGGACCCGTGCTGAGCGCGGCTCCGCTGGGCGTGCTGCTGGGATCCATTTTCTTCAGCATGCTGGCGGACAAGATCGGGCGGCGTCCGGTTTTGATCGCATCCACCATCTTCTATGCGCTGCTCACCTGGATGACGGCGCGCGCCGGATCGCTCGAGGAGCTGCGGATTGTGCGCGTGATCGGCGGCCTCGGCATGGGCGCGATCATGCCCAATGCCATGGCGCTGGTCAGCGAATATAGCCCGCAGCGCTCGCGGGTCACCATCATGATGGTGGTGGCGAACGGTTTCACCGCGGGAGCGGCGCTCGGCGGGTTCGTCGCGGCCTGGCTTTTGCCGCGCTTTGGATGGCGCTCGGTGTTCTACTTCGGCTCGGCCGTGCCCATGGTCATCGCGGTCCTCATGATCTTCATGCTGCCGGAATCGCTTCAGTTCCTGGTGTTGCAGCGCAGGAGGCTGGAACAGGTAGGTCGCTGGCTGAAGCGAATCCGCCCGTCCATCGATGTCACCGGAGCGGAGTATGTTTTGCCGGATGCGGATCGCAAGAAGGGCGGCGTCACCTTCATCCGGCTGCTCTATGACGGGCGCGCTGTGGGCACGCTCCTGTTGTGGACCATCAACTTCATGAACCTCCTGAATCTCTATTTCCTGCAGGGCTGGCTGACCACCGTGGTCACCGACGCCGGATACCCGCAGCCCACCGCCGCGATGGTCGCCTCCATGGTGCAGGTGGGCGGAACCGTCGGCGCATTCACGCTTGGCTGGTTCGTTCACAAGTGGGGATTCGTGCCGGTACTCACCACTCTCGGCGTGCTGGGGAGCATCAACATCGCCGCCATCGGTCAGTCGTGGATTCCACTGGCCATGCTGACCACGGTGGTATTCGTCGCGGGCGTCTGCGTCACCGGGGGGCAGGCTGCCATCAACGCGTTGTCGGCCACGTTCTATCCCACCGAACTGCGTTCCACCGGAATCGGCGCCGGACTGGGCGTGGGCCGTCTGGGCGCGATCATCGGCCCGACGCTGGCCAGCGTGCTTTTGGGCCTCGGCTGGTCGGCGCGCGATTTGTTTTACGCGGCCGCGGTGCCGCCGCTGATCGTCGCAGCGGCCATGCTCGTGTGGCGGCAGGTCGGCATGCCCGGCGCGCCGGAGGATGCCAAAACCGAGGTCGCTGCGCACTAGAAGGCTGGAGCTCCTTATCGGGCGTCCGCTGCATCAATCCAGCGTGGCCAGCACGCTTCGGTCGAACGGACGCAATTCCGCCACCGCTCCGGCTCTGATCTTGACGGCCCATTCCGGATTCGCGATGAGCGCGCGGCCCACGGCGACCAGATCGAATTCGCCGCGCTCC
>DATIRX010000428.1:0-4902 GCA_035469225.1 Bryobacteraceae bacterium | reverse complement strand
ACGACGTTTTTCGGCGTAGGCGATATCAACCAATCGATCTACGGTTTTCGCTATGCCGATCCGGATGTGTTCGCCGAGTATCGCGATGAACTGCGGTCGACCGGCGCCGAGATCGACCAGCTGAAGGAGAATCACCGCAGCCGCCGGGAGATTCTGGCCGCGGTTTCGACCATGCTGGATGGCCAGCCGGGAATCGAGCCGCGGAATCTGGAAGCATGCGCGGAGTTTTCCGCTGTTGCGGGTCCCGTGGTCGAGCGTCTGGTTGGACGGGGAGAAGACAGCGCCGCCGCCGAAGCCGCTTTGGTCGCTGCGAGGATTCGCCAGCTGGTGGACGCAGGCGAATTCCGTTTTCGCGATATCGCGGTGCTGGTGCGCACGCTGAGTTCGACAACGCTCTTCGAGCAAGCCTTCGATCGCGCGGGTATCCCGTTTCTGCTGACCGGAGGACGAACGTTCCTGGAGGCACGCGAGACGCGGGATTTGCTCGCGCTGCTGGCCGCTCTGGTGAATCCTCTGGATGAGATCCCGCTGGTGGGCGTGCTTCGCAGCCCGCTGGCGGGCCTGAGCGATGCTGAGATATTCCGCATCGGCCGCGACGGCTGGCGGGCGGAGTTCGACCGCCGCTTTGGCCGGATCCGCGAACTGGCCGGATTCCTGGCGCCTGACCGCTTGATCGCCATGGCGCTGGACAAGTGCGCTTACATGGTCGGATTACCGGAGCGGTCGCGCGCCAACGTGGAAAAGTTGCTGGCCTGGCTGCGGCGCGAGTTTCGCGATCGCCCGCGTCCTCTGGCGGAGCTACTGGACGATCTGGAAGCGCTGCGATGGACCCAGAGCGTGGCCGAGGCGCCTCCGCCGGAAGCCGGCGACGTAGTCAGGATGATGACCATCCACGCCGCCAAGGGGCTGGAGTTCAAGGTGGTCTTCGTGAGCGCGCTGCATCGCGGACCCGATCGCCGAAAACCGGTGATCGCGGTATCGCGCGGCACGGGCTTGGGAGTCAAGTGGCGGAATCCGTTTACGGGCGAGGGCGTCTCCGACGCGGCCCATTCCACGCTGCTGGAGCAATTGACGCAAAAGGAGAAGGCCGAAGAAAACCGGCTGCTGTATGTCGCCATGACGCGCGCCGAGGATCGGCTGATTCTTTCCCATGCGGAACGCAAGCAAACTTCCGCCTGGCAGAAGCTGGCAGCGGTAGTGCCGGAGTCGGCGGCGCCGCCCGAACCTGTCTGGGGCGAACTGGCCGCGCCGCGAAACACGGAAGAGGTACTCGATGCGCCGGTCGTGTCCGGGCAGTACGATTCCGCCGCGGCGGTGACCTCGATCGCTCTCTTCCAGGCTTGTCCTCGCAAGTACTATCTGAGCCGGTATCTGGGATTCGAGGCACAACCCAAGGGTCGCGTGACACGGGCAAAAGGGACGGGAGCAATGGAGCTGGGACTGGCGGTTCACAGCGCGCTGGCAGGCGACCCCTGCGATTCGCGGGAGGCCAACGAGCTGGCGGAGCGTTTTCGTTCCAGTGACCTCGGCCGTCGCGCCGAATCCGCCACGCGTATCGAGCGCGAGTTCGATTTCCGGTTTGAAATCGACGACGTGGTTCTGCGCGGGCAGATCGATGTGTGGTTTGAGGAGGGCGGGGAGCTGGTGCTGGTGGATTACAAAACCGATCGGGACGAATCGTCGTCGGAGGGATACGCGCTGCAGCTGCGGCTCTACGCGATGGCACTGGAGCGCTACGCGGGACGCCGGCCGGATCGCGCCGTGTTGTACTATTTGCGCTCGAATCGGGCGATCGATATCAGCTTGGAGGACGTCGAACTGGCCGCGGCGCGCAGGACGGTCCGCGAGTTTCGAGAGGCGCAGGAACAGCTTCAGTTTGGGTTGAACGTGGGAGAACAGTGCAGGAAGTGCGAATTCTGGAAGGGGGTTTGTCCGGCAGGAAACGACGGGGAAAGGGAGGAAATCAGGGCTGAGCTTGCTTCTTGGCTGCCATCTTCTTCTCCAGGGCCTGCCATAAGCGACTCCTGACATCTTCCGGGATGGTCTGCGGCTCGATCCCCTTGTATACCTGGAGGGTCTTCTTCGTCGTGTCGACGATGACGAAGCAGTTGGGGCACTCATCGACATGCGCCTGCCAGTGCTGCTTGGTTTCGGGGTCTACCGTCTCGTCCAGGTAGGCGTTCAATTCCTGCAAGAACTGTTTACAAGTAACCAAGCAAGTTGTCCCCTTTTCGCTTGAATTGGCGGGTCAAGGTCTCCCGCAACGCCAAACGGGCCCGCAACAGCCTGCTCTTCACTGCTGGTACGGAAATTCCAAGAGCTTCCGCGGTTTCTTCGGTGCTCAGTTCTTCGATGTCGCGTAACACAAAAACGGTTCTAAAATCCGGCTTCAACCCCTCCACGGCCTCATCCAGGATGCGCCGCCATTCCTCTTTCGAATAGCGCTGTTCGGGGTTATCCTCCCAGACGGCGATCTCCCTTGCCACTGTTTCTTCGCCTAGCTCGACGGGCTCATCCAGGGGTACGCTGCGGTCGGTTTTCCGCTTGCGGAGCCGCATCAGGGCTTCGTTTACCGCGATCCGGACGATCCAGGTGTAGAATTTGGAATCGCCCTTGAAGTTGTCTAAGTGCGTGTAAGCCTTGAGGAAAGCGTCCTGGAGGACGTCTTCCGCATCCTCCTCGTTGCGGGTGATGTTCTTGGCCAGCCGGTAGATCTTACGCTCGTAGTGCGTGACCAGCTCGGAGAAGGCGGCCTGATCCCCAGCCTTGGCCTGAGCCACCAGGGCGGATTCGTCGAATCCTGTGGGTACGCTGGTGGTGGGTGTCACGCCGGCTGCAGCCTCTTTTCCACTATATCAAGCCTTGCGACGTGTCTGATAACCTAGAAAATTACCCATGGAAAACATACAGGTCACCCTTCCGGACGGCAGTGTACAGAGCCTTCCGGCGGGAACCAGCCCGCTGGACGTCGCCCGATCCATCAGCCCGCGTCTGGCCGATGACGCCCTCGTGGCGCGCGTGGACGGCAGCCTGTGGGATCTTAGCCGGCCCCTGGAGGGGAACGCCAAGCTGGAGATTCTGACCACCCGGAACCCGGAGGCGCTGGAGGTGTACCGGCACTCCACCGCGCACTTGCTGGCGGCGGCCGTACTGGAATTGTTTCCGGAAACCAAGCTGGGCATCGGCCCGCCCATCGAGACCGGCTTTTATTACGATTTCCAGCGCGACACGGCCTTTTCGCCCGAGGATCTGGAGAAGATCGAGAAGCGCATGTGGGAAATCCAGGCGCGCGATCTCGCCTACGAGCGCAAATATACAGACAAGAACGAGGGACTCAAGCTCTACGCCGATCAGCCGATGAAGGTGGAGCTGATCACGGAGCGCGCCGGCGACGTTTTCTCCGAATACACGCTGGGCCCGCATTTCATCGATTTCTGCCGCGGCCCGCATGTGCCGTCCACCAAGAAGATCAAGGCATTCAAACTGCTTTCGATCGCCGGGGCTTACTGGAAGGGCAACGAAAAAAATGCGCAGCTGCAGCGCATCTACGGGACCGCTTTCTTCAAGCAGAAGGATCTCGACGATTACCTGGCGAAGCTGGAAGAAGCCAAGAAGCGCGATCATCGCAAGCTGGGTCAGGAGCTGGACCTGTTCAGCATCCAGGAGCTGGCCGGTCCGGGGTTGATTTTCTATCACCCCAAGGGCGGAATCATTCGCAAGCTGATCGAAGACTGGATGCGCGATCAGTACCTGAAGCGCGGGTATTCTTTGGTCTATACGCCGCACGTGATGCGGGCGGATTTATGGCGCACCTCGGGTCACCTGAGCCACTATGCCGAGAATATGTTCGCCGGCATGGAGCTGGATGACGCCGAGTACCGTCTGAAGCCCATGAACTGCCCGGGGCACATTTTGATTTATCGGGACAAGCTGCGCAGTTATCGCGAGCTGCCGGTGCGGCTGGGCGAGCTGGGCACGGTGTATCGCTATGAGCGCAGCGGGACGATGCACGGGCTGTTGCGAGTGCGGGGATTCACACAGGACGACGCGCACATTTTCTGTACCCGGGATCAGATCGAAGACGAGGTCGTGAACTGCCTGGAGTTCGCGTTGGACGTGCTCAAGGTGTTCGGATTCCAGGAGTATGACGCGGAAATCTCCACCTGGGACGGCGGGGTCAGCGGCAAGTACGACGGCGAGGCGGACCAGTGGGCCCTGGCGGAAAACGCATTGAAGCGGGCAGTGGAGCGCCTGAATATCAAGGCGCCGGTGATTCCGGACGAAGCGGCCTTCTACGGTCCGAAAATCGACGTCAAGCTGCTGGACGCGCTGGGCCGCAAATGGCAGCTTTCGACGGTGCAGTTCGATTTCACGCTGCCCAAGCGCTTCGGTCTGGAATACGTACACGAGGATGGCAAGAGGCATCAGCCGCTGATGGTGCATCGCGCGCTGTACGGCAGTATCGAAAGGTTTTTCGGAACACTGATCGAGCACTACGCGGGCGCGTTTCCGGTATGGCTCGCGCCGGTGCAGGCGGTGGTAATGCCGATCACCGACCGGCAGCAGGAATACGCCAAGACGGTTCACGCAAAGCTCGAAGCCGCCGGGTTGCGCGTTCATCTGGACGATCGTAAGGAAAAGGTCAACCTTAAGATCCGCGAGGCTCAGTTGCAGAAGGTGCCGTACATGCTGGTGGTGGGAGATCGCGAGGCCGAGGCGGGCACGGTTTCCGTGCGCCATCGCAAGCACGCGGATATGGGCGTGAAGCCCCTGGATCAGTTCATCGGAGAGCTGCGCGGGCTGGTGGATTCGAAGGTGGCGACGGAGTGAGCCCGGGATCGGCCCGGTTTTGACCTGCACCTTAGCCAGGACCCAACCTGCTCCTGGCCGCCTCGGGAGCCC
>DATIRX010000427.1:0-5434 GCA_035469225.1 Bryobacteraceae bacterium | reverse complement strand
ACTTTGCGCCGCCGTCGTGATCGGGGTGAGGATGACTGACGATGGCGTACTTGATGTTGGCCGGATCCAGGCCCAACTTCTTCATCCCGCCGGCAACCTCTTCTTCGACCGAATAGTCAAAGATGGTGTCGAGGACGATGATGCCTTGCGAGGTCGTGATGGCCCACACGGAGTATTCGGACTGGCCAAAGAAGTACAGATTGTCAAAGACCTTAACCGGTTCGGCATACCACGTCGACCGGTTCGGCGGCCCGGGCTGCCTCTGTCCGCCGCCGGGTTGCCCACCGCCCCGGCCGCCTCCTCGCCCAGGCTGTGCTCCGGCCGGCCCCACTCCAGGCGGTGTCCGTTGGCCTCCGGGCCCTGGCCCGTAGCATTGAAAGTTGAACAGATTCTGAAAATCTTCGCTCGCCGCGGCTTTCGCGGCCGCGACGTGTGCATCAGGAGTGCCGTTCCCATCTTGAGCCGCCAGAGTTGAGACCGCCAGCAGCAAGCCAAGCGCAATTCTCATAACCCCCCTTGTGCCGATTCACTCTCTCTTTACTTGGCAGGCTGCCCCAGCATGATATAGCCGCCCACGTCGGGATCGCGAATCAGCGCTGCCCGTCCCTTGTGGAAGTTAATAATGCCGCCTTCCGAGACGGTGATCGCGCCGTGTTCCTTAGCTCTCTTGTAAGCCGATTCAATGTTGCTGACCTGGAAGCCGGCGTAGTTGGCATTGATGTCCTGGAATTTGATAGGAGGCGCGGTCTTGTCCTTATTCACGACAAAATAGCCCAATTCGATGCGCAGGTTGTTGTTGGTCGTCGCCTGTGGGAACCAGCCGTTTTGCATGATCTGGTTTGCGCCGGTATTTTGAAAGGGCGGGTAGTCGCCGCCCAGGACCTTCGTATAGAAATCCCGGGCTTTCTGGGGATCCATGACATTCACGGCATAGTGATTGAAGCCGGACTGTTTCCCCAGACGCTCGATGTTTTGGGGTGTGGCGGAAGAATTGGAAACCCCCAGGGCTGGGGGCGGATCGCCGGGCTTCGGAATAGGCTTGCTGAAATACTCAATGGTGAGTCCATCGGGATCCTGGATAAAGGCATAGCGGCGGAATCCCGGCTGGCGGCGGGGGTTGGGAAGACCCTGGACTTCGGGCATCACCAGCATGTTCAGCCCTTCGAGTTTGTCCAGCAGGTCGCTGACGTTGCCGTCGACCGTCAGATCAATATGGCTGGCCAGCAGATTCCAGGAGGTGAGCTTGCTCCAGTCCTGGCGCATCCCACGGTACTGACGCAGCACCAGGGTGAAAGGGACATCGGACACGGAACTCTGCACACGCATGGTTGCGGTCCGCGATTCCGCACCGGGGGTGTTGCCCAGTTTGTTGAGCTCTTTGTCGACGGTCCAGGCGCCCGGTCCCTCGACCACTTTAAAGTCGATGGCTTCGAAGAATTTTATGGAGCGTTCCAGGTCGGCAACCTGGTGACCGACCAAGGCCAGCCCCAGCACATCGGCAGGGCGACTCGATGGTTGTGTCGAGGCAGGTTGCGCGAATAGCGATGGCGTTGCCAGAGCAAGGGCAAGGGCGAAAATGAGCGCTCTTAACTCAATCGAAAAGGATGTCTTTGTGTATTTCATGATGTCCCTGAAGTGAGCTGCGGGGCAGGCCGTTCCTATCTAGAGCCCAATATATTCTATCCCGTAACAGACAATGCGACCTAGCTGGTTTCTTGCGGTGGCTGCGTCATCATGATAGAATTTCATGCCGACGAAAGTTTGTGGGAGGTGCACTCATGATTCAGCGGACTCTAGGATCTATGGCCGTGTTGGGGTGGTTGATGGCCAGTGGCCTGCAAGCTCACCATTCCCTGGCGGGCGTGTATGACATGAAGGCGGAAAAGGAGATCGCCGGGACCGTCGAAAAAGTCCAGTTTGTGAATCCCCACGGGTCGCTGACGATCCTGGCCAAAAATCCGGATGGCACGACCACCGAGTGGGTATTCACACTAGGCTCCTCAACGGCCCTCGCCCAGAGGGGCGTCGGGAAAACCGGACCGAATGCTCTCCACACCGGGGACGCCATTACGGTGAAATGCATCCCCGCCAAGGACGGCCATCCCCTGGGTTTCCTCAAGTCGGTGACCTACGCTGACGGGCATACCGTTGTCGTATCCGGCGGCGGTCCCAACGATTAGCCCAAGGAGAGAATCCTAATGACCTATCGACGAGGCATTGTTTTCGCGATTGGGCTCGTATTCGCGATCGGCGCAATCACGCTGGTTAGCGGACAGGCGCCTGCTGGCGCACAAGGGCAGGCCAAGGGCGGCGGACAAGGGAAGGGCGGGGGCCGCGGGGGCGCGCCGCTGTACACTCCTGCAGCCGGTGCGAAGGACCTGAAATCGGTCCTGTTCAACTGGGCCTGGTATATGGGCATGCTCCGGAGCAGCGAAGAATACGATCTGATGATGACGCTCGAGTACCAGGGCAAGGGCACCATGCAAGTGGGCGGACAGCCCTGCAATGTGACCAAGTACCGAACCAGCATCAGCTACCAGACGTCCGGCGAGCGGGTTCAGTATACGGGCACCCGGCCCAATGGCCAGTCGTGCTCCAATATCGAAGTCCTCAGTGGAGCGTATGCCTGGAACGAAGACATTCCCGGCGCCGAACTCGTTCCTGGTAAAGGCAAGGCGACGCCGATGCCCGCAACTGTAGAGGAGCGGATGATTCGCCTGTGGGCCGGTCCGCAGGGTGCCTTCAAGGCCGCCTTCGCCGGGACTACGGACCCGCCTCCGATGACTCCCAGACCGCAACGTTTACCGGCCGATGTGATGACGGTAGGCAAAACGTCGGTAGCGTGGGTAGGGAACAAACCCGTCCTGACGTTCCCGATTCCGGGCGTTCCCAACACGACGGCAACCGCAACGCTCAACGACAAGTTCATGGCGGAGAGCGTGGTTGTGAAGCAGGGAGCGAAGACTTACGAGTTCACCTACAGCAACTATAAAGACTGGAACAATCCGCTGAATCCTGCTGAAGCGTTCTATGCGGGCAGGATGATCGAGAAACAGAACGGCACCGTCGTCCGCGACATTACGACGACGCTGACGGAGACGGCACAGATGTATGTCGCGATGCCGGTCCCGGCAAGCATCAAGGCGGCGATCAAGCCAACGAATCAGCCTCCTAACTGGACTCTGGCTACCTACGCACCCCCCGCGCCCCCGGCGCAGACTGCATCCGCGGTGACGCCGCGGCTGGCCGACGGACATCCGGACATGACGGGGAACTGGGCTGGGCCCCCCCTTGCGATCACGGGTAGTGGGACCCGCCGATGCGGTCCGACGCAGGTGAAGGGTGCGGGAATTAATCCTGAAGTCGGCTGCAAAACCGGACAAGACAACTTCTGGGTGGATTATGAGTGGATCTCGCCTTCGCGGTTTGGCTTAACAGGCAGCTCGGAGGTATTGAGGCCGAGTCATCCAATGTACAAACCCCAGTATTGGGATAAGATCCAGGAACTGGATCAGTGGACGAATAAGGAAGATCCAGTGATGACCTGTCAGCCGCTGGGACTCCCGCGGCAGGGCACCCCGCAACGCATTATCCAGACGCCGACGGACATCATCTTCTTCTATGGAAATAACAGCGATTACGGCGGCGGAAACTACGAATACCGCGACATTCCGACCGACGGGCGAAAGCGCCCCGACACGGTCGAAGCCTATTACTACGGGCTGTCGATCGGAAAATGGGAGGGCGACACGCTGGTGATCGATTCCACCAACTTCGTCGATGCCACCTGGTTCGGACGCGGCGGCCTGATCCATTCCGCCGACATGCACATGATCGAGAAGCTGACGCGGAAGGGCGATGAGATTCTTTACCAGATGACCATCGAGGACCCGGAATACCTGATCGAGCCGTGGGTGATGCCGGACAGAATCCTTCGGGCACGCCCCGGCCCGCCACAAGTAATCCACGAGCGGGCGTTTTGCGAAGTGTACGAGCAGGGGAACATCTCCACGCAGCTTCGGCACTAAGCCAGAAACCAGAAGCCAGGAGTCAGAATTCAGGAGTCAGAATAAGGAGGCCGTCTTCGCGCCGGCCTCGACCGGAATGTTATGAACCTGGCGCACGTACATCTCTTACTGAATCACTTCCCGACCATCGGCATGATCGTCGGGCTGGGCGTGTTTTTGGCCGCCATCGTGGCCAAGAGCGATCATCTGAAGAGTGCCAGCCTGGTTATTTTTTTTGGCATCGCCCTGCTCTCGATTCCGACGTTTGCCAGCGGCACCGCCGCCGCGCTGGCGTTGTCGAAAAACTCCGAAGTTTCCAAGACCATGGTTGATGCTCATGAAACCGCCGCATTTGAGGCACTCGGAGTGATGGAACTCACGGGCGCCCTGGCGTGGCTGGGACTGTGGCAGCATCGGCGGCTCTCCCGCTTTCCGCAGGGGACGCTGGCGGCGGTCCTGCTCGCGGGGCTGGTGACCTTCGGCCTGATGGGCCGGGCTGCAAATATTGGCGGCGACATCCGTCACCCGGAGATTCGAACGGCCGCGGTGGAAACCGCGACGGCGAGCCCGCCGCTGGCGAGAGTGATTGGCGACGCGATGGCAAACCTCAAGTGGGGCTGGCCGGCCAGCGAGACGGTTCATTTCATCGGCCTATGCCTCTTGTTTGGCGTGGTGCTCCTGGTAGACCTGCGGATGCTGGGTTTCCTGAAGGGCATCCCGTATTCGACGCTCCACCGCCTGTTGCCTTGGGGGGTGTTAGGATTCGGCATGAACGTGGTGACGGGCATGCTGTTCTTCATCGGCGCTCCGCCGGATTTCTACGTCAACAACACGGTCTTCCTCTGGAAGCTGGCTTTGATCCTGGTGGCGGGAGCCAATGCCCTGTACTTCACCGTCTTCGAGCAGGCCTGGATCCTGGGCGCCGGCGACACGCCGCCCGCGGCGGCGAAGGTGGCTGCGGCGTCTGGAATCCTGATCTGGGTGGGCGTGATCTTCTGCGGTCAGATGCTGCCGTTTTTCGGACACTCATTCTAATGGCGGGCAGATTCTAATGGCAGGCAGATTCTAATGGCAGGCAGATTCTAATGGCAGGCAGATTCTAATGGCAGGATGGACAGATGCCGTCATCGTAAGTCTTATTGCGATCGGCAGCGTGGTGCTGGTCGGGATCCTCGGATATCTCATCGAGAAGAAGGGGGCGGAGGATAAGTGACGGAATTTCTGGATACCCTCGAAAACCTAGGGTTGAGCACGTGGGTGCGCGAATCCCCCTCCAAACTGGCATATCCAACTGTTCTGTGGCTGCACGTCATGGGCATGGGCGTGGTGGCGGGCATCAGCGCGATGATCAGCCTGCGGCTTCTGGGAGTCTCGCCCAAAACCCCGGTGCAACCGCTGGAGCGTTTGTATCCGCTGATGTGGTGCGG
>DATIRX010000426.1:0-5755 GCA_035469225.1 Bryobacteraceae bacterium | reverse complement strand
GGCGTATAGCCGATCAGATAATACTGGTTCTGCTCCTTGCCGATTTTTTCCAGGCCCCCCAGCAAATCGTTGGTGTTTCTGATCTCGAGTCCGCCCGTGCCGCTCACCAGCAGGTGTGCGACCTCTTGTAGAGCGGGTTGGGTGAACGCCGGATTCTGCCCGCGGCCGAAGGGATCCGTAGGAGAGTTCCCGTGCCCGGCATTCGGATCCGGATTGTTCCCCGGGAATGGGTTGGTAGAGCCTCGTCCCGGCATCCCGCCGGTCCCAGGTCCATTGGTGGGAGTGGATGGCCCGGTGTTTCCGCCGGGAGGTCCTCCCCCGCCGGGCACGCCGCCGCCACCGCCGCCGGGTGTTCCACCACTGGGAGCGCCGCCGCCCCCCGCCGGAGCTCCTCCTCCAGGAGCGCCGCCCCTGCCCTGGGGCGCGAAGGAGTTTACGAATCCGCCCGTCTTCTCGACAAAAGTGTTCTCAATGGAAAACGACAACGGCCCCAGCAGTTTTTGGCGAAGACCTGCCAGCATGCCTGCTGCGGGACGCTCCGGGAAAGCCTGTGCGATCTTTCCGATGCCCCGCACGTCCACGGTGTAAACCGTGACGTTGGCCATGTTGCACGCATTCACCGCCGCGGTCAGTTCGGACATGTGGTTGGTGTCGATCGCGAGTCCCCCCGTGAACAGGATCAGCGCCTTCCTTCCCGGCAAGGTCCTGAGGTTCCGCGCCAGAAGCTTCAAGTACAGCAGCGCGTTGCGCGCGGCGAACTCCGAGCCGGGTCCGCTCGACCCTGGAGCATTCCCTCCCGGACCGCCCCGGCCGCCGCCAAATCCGTTACGGCTGGAATCGGCCGAAGATCCTCCCTGACCCGGGGTTGGAACCGAAGAAAGCGCACCTTGTTTGACGTCAACCAGAGCCTTCGCGATCAGTTCTGGGCTCGGCGTGAAGTTCTGGGTCATCTTCAGAGCGCCGCCGTAATCGGCTACCGCCATCATCCGGTTGGGCCCGAAATTGGCCGCGACGAATTTTCCGGCTGCCTGCCGCGCGAGGGCTTGATCGGGCAGACTCATGCTGGTGAGGTCGAAGAAAAACACCAGGTACTGCTTCTGCGCGCCGGATGGTTCGCCAGTCTCCAGAGAGAAGCTCTTCACCATCTGCTCGGTTTTGTCTTCCCAGACCCGGAAGTCCTTCGCGGTCAGATCCCGAATGTAGGTCCCCTTCTTGTCCGTGACGATCGCGTCCACCAGAACCAGCCTGGTCTCGGTTCGAATCACGCTTCCGGAATCAGCCGGAGCGGACTTTGAAGACTGAGCGCTCAACGCGCCGCCCGCCAGGCAGAGCACGGTTGCGATTTGCATGATGCGACGAATATCCACGGCACGCCTCCTAGTACGGAATCTCTACCACGCCGTTGCGGGCCGACATGGTCTGCCCTTCCGAATCCCGGACCACCAGCCGCACCAGGTAGCTTCCCGGCGTCAGGTCCAGGGTTGTTTTGACGGTGATGCCGGAATTGAGCGAGTCCAGTGTCTGGTCGCGCAAGCGCATTTCGACGACCCTTTGCATTCCGGTGACGAAGTTCCCATTGCGGTCGAACACGCTTGCGACCACGGTCAGCGTATTCAGATTTCGATCGTCCACTTTGCGGAATCGAAGCTGCTTCAGGTTTACCTTGGCGAGAACATTGAGCTTGACCGCGGTATCGCCTGCCCGCGCGTACTGCAGGTTCAAATCCACCGGGAGTTCCTGGATTTCGTCCCGCGAAAACACGGCCTCTTGAATCTCTTCTTTAGCCTGCTGCTCGGGATTTACCGCATGGTTGGGAGCATAGTATGCACCGCGCGCCTGCAGATCCAGGCCCTTGGAATTTTTGAGCGTCACCTTCAAGGCGTGACGAGCGCCATCCAGCTTCAGGTTCTGAGGAGAGAATCCCAATATGTAGATGTATTCCGGTTGGGTCACCAGGTGCCCGAATCCCTCGAACAGACCGTTGTCGTTATGGAAAAACTGTCCGCCGGTGGCATCCGCCATCTCCGCCATCACATCGGCATCCGCCGACATCGCATCCTTCTCCATCATCATCAGGAGGTTCGATGCCGCGATGCTTGCGCGCCCGGTCTGGCTGGCGTCGCCTCCCGGAATGACCGCATACAGGCCGCGTGCGTCCAGCGAGTTCAGGGTCACGTTGGCACGGATCGCCCGATCCAGCAGCTCGCCTTCTTCCATGCGCATTTCCGAGGGCAGATAGAAGCCGGGAGAAACCAGGATCACGTTCCGGCTTCCCGGGGTCGCGGACAGGCGGCGGATCACATCCTTCAGCACGCTCAAATTGAGGCGGCTCTCGCGCTCGCCGCGGCTTAGAGCGCTCATGGAAACAGCGTGCGCTTCGGCCGCCGCGATCTCTCGCTGGTCGGAGCCGTACCCCCGGCACGCCATGACCTCCTCGGTTGCGGCGTTGACGGCCTGATCATTGGATTTGTTGATCATTGCATCCGCCCAGTAAAAGTTAATGTCCAGACAATCGGAGTTTTCCCTCAAACCGGCCAGCGGCATAATCCGGTTCAGAGTTTCTCGCAGCTTATCGCGGTCATCCGTGAAATCGAGCACGACCTGACCCGATGTGGTGAAAATCCCGGCGCGGCTGCCCGGTCCCAAAGACTCGCTCAGATGGCGATGGGCGGCCACCCGCACGGTCACCAGGTCGGCGGCCTTCAGGTGGATGTCGTCGAACACGTACGCCAGAAAACGATCCGGCACTGCCGCGGGTGGGCGGCCGCCCGGAACGGAGGGTTTTTCAGTACCCGCATCGCCGAGTTCGGTAGCCACCACGCTAGGGATGAACGGACTGGCCGGCTTCTCCACCGAGAACCGCGTGATCAACTGCGGTTTCCCTTTGTCGAGGAGCTGAAAGTCGTCCTGATGCAGCGTGCCGACGGCGCGTCCCAAATTGTCGCGCACCACCACCGGCACCAAAACCAGATTCACGCGGCTGCTGAATGTGACGGGCGCCTCCCGGGAACTCACCTCGGGAGCCGGCGTCTGCGCATAACACAGCCCGCCAGCCAGCACGGCTTGGAATACTAGTTTCGTAAATGTGCCAATTTCCTGGCTTATTGTAGCGCGATCCCTATACTTGCGGACGTACAGATAAACAATGCCTCAGCGACGCCGGCGAAGTTTCATCGAATTGCAAAACCAGAGTGATACGCTTGATTCCTCACGCCGAGCAGCAAGCATCCCGATCGCGCCGGACGTGCGGCACGCCTTCGCCAGGGGTACGCCGCGTCCCGGTGCTGGAATCACGATACAGTATGAGCATTAGGAGCAGCGAATGAAACCCAAGAAGGCTATCAAACGATTGACCAGGGTGGAGAAGCTACTTGCCGAGGTCCAATCCCACTATTCCGCCATGGAGAAACCCCTGGGGAAATTGCTTTCGTCCGCGAAAGCCTCCATCGAGGGCATCAAAGATTCCATTGCCAAGTCAATCCAGGCCAAGGCTGCTCTTCCGAAACCTGCCAAGCCGAAAGCGAAAAAGCCCAAGAAGTCCAAAAAGGCCCGGCACGCGGAGGACAGGAAGAAAGCCATGGCGGCCAAGGCAAGGAGTGACGAAAAGCTCTCCGTCTCCAGGAAGCGCGCAGCCAAACGCCCGGCGTCCGGCAAGCGAAAGCCCGCAGTCGTGAAACGGCCGACGGTACCCAGACCCGACGTGGGCCCGCTGGGTTTCGAGACGGCCAGCTAGCCGGCGCGGACTCGGCTGAGTTGCCCGCCCGTGTGATCGTATGCCGACCTGCCACGGTTCATTCCGCGCAATGCTGCTGTACGACATTGCCGAAGAAATTGATCTGGTCGCGCTGCGGGGCGTGCTCTCTACCGGGCCTCCCTCCCGGTCGCCGGACTTCAAACTACCCGCGCCCGGTTACGTTCGCTTCGAACATCCCCCTGTCGTGGAGCAGTGCGATCCGATTGAGCTGGCGACCGGCGAACAGGCCGATGCCCGCTTGCGATATTTCGACTACGGCGTAGTGAGCTTGGAAATCATGATTCGCTTTCAGAGCGAATGGTCCGATGTGATCGCGCTCTCCAATCGCTGGATCGAAGCCGGCGAGGTGGAACAGCGCGGATTGAAGACTGCCCGCAAGCACGTGGACAGGCTGCACTCGGCCCTGCGAAAACCCTATGCGGAGTGGCTCGACGAGGCCTACTACGTAGTCGAGCTGCGCGAGGTGCTGGACTCCGCCGGCAACGTGCTCACCGGAGGACAATTGATCTCCGATCACGGCCGCGAAATCAGCCAGGTCATCCGCGGGGAGGCCCAGGCTCTTTCCATCGCCGAGCAGAAAGAGGTCCTCTCATCCAGCATGTCCTACTATCCGACGGATCTCCTCGTCGTGGGCTGGCTGGCGGCGATCGTGTATGACACCCCCCAGGGCGCGGCGCCCGTCATCGAGCTGCTGGAGTACGCGAATACGCAGCTTCTCGAATATCGCCGCTATGACGAAATCCTGACCAATCTATTGAAGGACGCCCGCGTTGCGCTGGAGCGCCAGGGCGGCGTTCTCTCCCGCTGGAGACTGGCTCGCGCCGCCGAACAATTGAATCGCCTGCGGCTGGAGACCATGGAACTGACCGAACGCACCGATACCGCCATCAAGTTCTTGAGCGATATGTTCTACGCCCGCGCGTATCGCCTGGCGGCCGCTAAGGTCGGAGCCAACGATTACCGCACTCTGGTGGACTATAAGCTGCACGCCGCCGGCGAGCTCTACGAGTTTATGGTGAATGAGTTTCGTGAAGCCCGCGCGTTCGCGCTCGAGGTTCTGGTGGTCATCATTCTGGTCATCGAGCTGGTCCCTATCTTCCGCGGAAGATGAAGCGGTAAACTAAACTCTCAGTTGGGAGGTGCGCATTCGTGGACAAAAAGATCGCCGGTTCGATCATGGCCGCCGCCGGTTTGATGGCCGCTGTATTTCTCGGCTCCCTGCCAACTCGCGGTCAGGACGGGGCCGCTCCCGCGAAGGGTAAAGCCAAGCAGAAAGGCGCAAAAGCCAAGTCCGGTCCCACGCCGCGGCTCGCCGACGGCAAAGTGGATCTCTCCGGGCTGTGGACTCCCGACCGCAACTTCATCTACGACATCTCCGACGCGCTGAAGCCCGGCGACAAGCTTCCCACGCAGCCCTGGGCCGAGAAACTCACCCGCGAGCGCATGTCCAAGGACGATCCCGAGGCCAACTGCCTGCCCACCGGCGTTCCCCGCCAGGCCCCCTATCCCTGGCAGATCGTGCCCACCGCCACTCGGATCTTCTTTTTGTTTGAAGGCAACATTCACAGCTATCGCCAGATCTTCCTCGATCGCGCGAGCCATCCCGCCGATCCGAATCCCACCTGGTATGGCGATTCCATCGCCAAATGGGATGGCGACACTTTAGTCGTGGATTCGGTGGGTTTCAACGAGTTGTTCTGGTTCGATTTCGCCGGCCATCCGCATACCGAAAAGCTCCACGTGACCGAGCGCTACACGCGTCCCGACGCCGATCATCTGGATTACGAAACGACAGTGGACGATCCGGGCGCCTACACGCGCCCGTTTACGATGTACGGGCATTCGACGCTCGAAGCCGGAGGCGAACTGATGGAATACATCTGCAACGAAAACAATAAGGACGTCGGCCACATCGTTGGAAAAGATCCCCGCAATCAGCTGGGGCAGAATTAACCGGCCGCCTAAGTCCACTCAGGAAGATTGCCCACTCGGACGCCGGTG
>DATIRX010000425.1:0-11856 GCA_035469225.1 Bryobacteraceae bacterium | reverse complement strand
TCATCAAAGCCGATCTGGCTTCCGTGACGGCAGCCGCGGCCGGCGTCACCATGCCCGAAGATTTCCGTGTCTCCATCACCGATCCCGCCGGCACGAACGCCTATCCGATTGCTTCCTTCACATGGCTTCTGATTCCGGAAGTGATTAAGGACCAGCAGAAGAAAAAGGTCATTGCCGATTTCGTCAAATGGATGCTCGGGCCTGGCCAGAAGATGACCCCCGCGCTCCAATACGCCCCGCTGCCGGCCGCGGTGGTAGCTAAGGAAGAGAAAGCTCTGGCCAAGGTCCACTAGGTAACGTTCTTCAGCCAGCATTATCTACGAGATACCTAGCCCGATGGCAAGCGCTCCAGTGGCCTATTCCGAATCTCCGGCTCGTTCCGGCACTCGCCGTTCTGGCGGCGCTGACCGGCTGGCGTATTTGATTGCGCTCGGCGCTGCCAGCAGCATCCTCCTGATCACCTGTTTCCTCGCCTACCAGTTGTGGATCGGATCGATTTTACCGCGCCACAAGTTCGGGTGGAACTTCATCACCACCTCGACGTGGGACCCCGTCGCCGAGCAGTTCGGGGCCTTGCCGTTCGCCTTTGGCACCGTCGCGACCTCATTGGTCGCGCTGATCATCTCCGTCCCGCTCGGCCTGGGCGCGGCCATCTTTCTGGCCGAGCTGGCTCCGCGGCGGCTCTCCGATATGCTGACGTTCTTGATCGAGCTGCTGGCTGCGGTGCCTAGCGTGATTTACGGGCTGCTGGGAATCTTCCTGCTGGTTCCGTTCCTGCAAAATGTGGTCGTGCCGCCTCTCAAGCAGGCCTTGGGCTTCCTGCCGATCTTCAGCGGACCGTTCTATGGCGTCAGTATCTTCTCGGCGAGCATCGTCCTGGCCATCATGATCGTTCCGTTTATCATTTCCGTCTCGCGCGAGGTACTGCTGGCGGTGCCACAGGACCAGCGTGAGGCGGCTCTGGCGCTGGGTGCGACCAAGTGGGAAAGCACCTGGAAGGTGGTGGTCCCTCACGCCAGCCGCGGGATCATGGGCTCGGTATTTCTCGCACTGGCGCGCGCCCTGGGCGAAACCATGGCTGTGACGATGGTCATCGGCAACACTCCGCAGATCAAGGCTTCACTGCTGGCGCCCGGATACTCCATCGCCGCCGTGATCGCCAACGAATTTGCCGAAGCTACCAGCGACCTCTATTTGCAGTCTCTGGTCGAACTGGGATTAGTTCTATTCGCGATCACCGTCGTGATCAACGGACTGGCCCGGCTCTTGATCCTGACCACTACACGGGGAGCGAAACAGCAGTCATGAGCCTGTCGGTGTGGAGAAAGTCCCTGAATGCGGTCATGCTCTCGCTGACCGGGCTCTGCACGCTGCTGGTGGCGGGATCTCTGTTTGGAATCCTGGGCTACCTGGCGTGGCAGGGAGCCTCCAGCTTGAGCCTGGATTTCTTCACCAAGCTTCCCGCTCCTGTGGGCGAAACCGGCGGCGGCATGGCCAATGCGATCCTCGGTAGCGGCAAAGTATTGCTGGTAGCACTGTGCCTGGGCGTGCCCTTCGGATTCCTGGGGGGCGTCTATCTGGCCGAGTTTGGGCAGGGCCCGTTTCCCAGCGTGGTTCGCTATGCAACAGACTTGCTCAATGGCGTGCCCTCGATTGTGATCGGGATTTTCGCCTATGCCGTGATCGTCCATCCCATGAAGCATTTTTCGACTTTGGCCGGAGGCTTCGCCCTGGGAATCATGATGATCCCCATCGCGCTGCGCACCACCGAGGAATTCTTGCGCGCGGTTCCCCTCAGCTTGCGGGAAGGAGCCATGGCTCTGGGCGCCGGTAAGGCCCGCACCATTCTTACCGTGGTGATTCCCGCGGCCAAGAGCGGACTGCTTTCCGGGCTGATGCTGAACCTGGCTCGCGTGGCCGGAGAAACCGCCCCGCTGGTCTTCACGGCCTTTGGAAACCGCTTCTGGAGTCCCGGCTGGCTGGAGCCTACCGCCACTCTTCCCGTGATGATTTATACCTACGCCGTGGCTCCTTATGACGATTGGCACCGTCAGGCGTGGGCCGCCGGCTTCGTGCTCCTGACCCTGGTGCTGGCGATCAATGCCGCGGCGCGCTTCGCGGTGGGCCGCGTGGGCACACCCGTAAAGTAAGAGAAGATAGAAATGGCCGTTGTGACCACTATTAGAGAAACCGCCACCTCGGAACCCACCGGTGAAAAACCCGTCGAGAGGCCGGTCATCAAGCTGGCAGCCGCGGATGTGAACTTTTTCTACGGTTCCTTCCAGGCTTTGCATGGAGTCTCGCTGAACATCCGGGAGCGCCGGATCACCGCGCTCATCGGCCCGTCGGGGTGCGGGAAGTCCACCTTTCTGCGGGCCATAAACCGGATTTCGGAAACCATCCGCAATACGCGTATCGAGGGCCGGATCACCCTCGACGCCACCGACATCCAGACCCTGGACGTCACAAATCTGCGCCGCCGGGTCGGTATGGTCTTCCAGCGCCCCAATCCATTCCCCAAGTCGATCTTCGATAACGTCGCCTACGGAGTGCGGGTCAACGGCCTGGATAAACAGACCTCCCTGAAAGAGGTGGTCGAACGCAGCCTGCACCGCGCCGCGCTGTGGGAGGAAGTCAAGGACAAACTCAATCAGTCCGCTCTGGCCCTGTCCGGCGGCCAGCAGCAGCGTCTGTGCATCGCCCGGGCCTTGGCCGTCGATCCCGAGGTCTTGTTGCTGGACGAGCCCTGCTCGGCTCTCGATCCGATTGCCACCGCCAAGATCGAGGACTTGCTGTTCAACCTGAAGGATCAGTGTACGATTGTGATCGTGACCCATAACATGCAGCAGGCCGCTCGCATCGCCGACGAGACCGGTTTCTTCCTCATGGGTAAGCTCATCGAATTTGACCGCACCGAAGTGATGTTCAGGAAACCCTCCAAGCAGGAGACGGAAGACTACATCACGGGCCGGTTTGGATAAAAGAGGGATCGGACTGTGCGCCATTTTGCCGTCGAACTCGAAGAACTGAATCAGGCGTTGCTGGGCATGGGCGCGCTGGTGGAATCCTCCATCCACTGCAGCGTCCAGGCACTGGTGAACCGCGATGAACGCATGGCCCGCCGGGTCATGGAAGACGAAATTCGCATCAATCAGATGGAGCTGGATATCGATGCGCGCGTCACCCGCCTGCTGGCCCTGAACCAGCCCGTGGCCGGCGACCTGCGTCTGCTGATCATTGCACTCAAAATCAACACGGACCTGGAGCGCATGGGCGACCTCGCCGTCAATATCGCCGAGCGGGCCATCTCTCTGGCCAAGGTGCCTCTGGTCAAACCCCTGATCGATACGCCCCGCATGGCGTCCCTGGTCGAAGACATGCTGCACCTCAGCCTGGACTCGTTCGTCAAGCGCGATGCGACGCTGGCGGCCAAAGTGCTCCCAGCCGACGACGAGGTGGATTCCCTCCGCGACAACATCTACTCTGAGCTGCTGCAGGTGATGCAGGAGAATCCGACCGTGGTTCCTTCCGCGATTCACCTGATGTTTGTCGCGCGCAATCTCGAGCGCATCGCCGATCACACCACCAACATCGCCGAGGACGTCATTTTTCTGGTGCAGGGCGTGGATATCCGCCATCACGCCGCCCAGGAAAAGCTGTAGGCCGGGCTCTCACTGCGCTTTCGCCATCTTTGGCGTGATCATCCATTTCAAGACGCCCCTGGGAGGTCCCAGTTTGGATTGCGTCGTGATGCGCACCAGCGCGCCTTTCTTCAGATCCACCATCAGGGCCGCCTCGAGCAGCAGGGCCATGAGACTCCCTAAGTGCGGATTGTGACCCGCGATGAGGATGCTGTCCGCCTTCTGCTGCGCTCCGATTTCTTTCCACACCAGTTCCGGACTCGCACCCGGCAGCAGACTTCTTGTTTCCACCACGCGCTTGGAGCGCAAAACCTGCGCCGCGATCTTGGCCGTCTCCTGCGCGCGCCGCAGCGGGCTGGTGAGAATTACCGGCGGGGCGACGCCTAGCTTGCGCGCCATTCTTAGGACCGCTTTCAGATCCCGCTTCCCGCCGGCAGTCAGTTTCCGGTCGCCGTCCGCTCGGCCTGTTTCGCGCATCTCGGACTCACCGTGGCGCAGAATGTAGATTTCCATCGGGCTCCTTCCCGCTGCTCGCTTTTCGTTGGGCGCGATTCTCAGCCTGCGGCTCGCCTAAGGTGGCTTTCCAGCGCCCTCGCACGCGCGGACCGAAATGCTTTTTCCAATACGTTCGGAATGCCGATTCTCGCTTGCCCGCCAGCCTGCGCACCGCCGCCGAGGCCTCGCGATCGTAGCGCACCATCTCGAGGGTCGCCGCACAGTCATTGATCGTCCCCAGATGCTCCTGCAGCCCCTTGAGCGCCTCCATGATCTCGGCCGTGGTCATTCCGTATACCGGATCAAAGGCTTCCAGGGTGTACCGCACGCGCTTGGCCATCAGCCGGAACCGGTGCATCTGGTGGTGGGTGGAGCCTGCTTTCGCCGCTTCCCGGCCCGCGCGGAACAGATCGTCGGTCATGGCCGGCAGGATTCCGCGGGCGATCTCTGCCGCGCTGTCCGAAAGATTCTCATCGCCGCCGGCGACCTGAAGATGTTCGCGCCATCGCTGCGCTCGATGCCTGTGCTGCCACTGGTGAAGCGTCCTGTTCAGTTTTTTGTCCGTCCTGGCCCGTTCTTTCTCCAGCGCCTGGAATACGCCCGCGTCCTTCCAGCCCGCCGTCTTGAGCACTTCCACCGCGATATCGCAGTTTCGAACCGCGCCGCATTTCTCCATTAGTTTCTTGAGACGCCCCCGGAGTTTCTTCACGGAGCGCGCCTGGAACCACCCGTGGAACACGCGCAGCCCCTGGTTCAGGCGGCGGATCGCGACCCGCAGATCGTGGATCGCATCGGGATCTTCCGGCAGATCCGCCGCGTTCTTCAGCTCCGCCTCCAGCTTCTTGAGCCGCTCGGAAATCTGCAGCTGCGCAAGCGGTTTCATGGCCTGCCGTGGTGACGTCTGCTGTTTCATCGCCGCTCTTTCATTTCCGGGTGCGCACCGTGAGAGGAAGACCGTACACTTCCCTGAAAACCCCCGCCCATTGCTCGGCTTGCCATTGCTCGATATCCACGTCGCGTTCGGAGAACAGACGCAGTTCCACGGTATTACCCAGCACGGCGGCTTCCACTCGCTCCACGCGCTGTTCCTGGCTCTGGTCCAGCGCCACGGCCAGGCGCAGCAGGGGCGTCAACAGGGCCACGCTGTTCCGATCCTCCGGATGCAGCGACTGAAATGTCTCGTGCGACGTTTGCGGCATGGACTTGCGATGGTACCGGCACAGCGTCGCGATCACCTGCCGCTCCCGGTCCTCGAACCCCGGCAGATCCGAGTTCGCCACCAGATACATGGAGTGCCGGTGATGCCGCGATTCATTCACGAAATGCCCAATGTTGTACAGGTGTGCCGCGGCCTCCAGCAACCGGCCCTTCGCCAGAGGCAGGCGGTGCAAGGGGCGCAGACCCTGAAACAGCATGCCGGCAAGCTCGGCAACTTTGCGGACGTGCGGCGCGGATACGCCGTAGTGCCGCCCCAGCGCCCGCACCGCCCGGCGCTCGTCGGCGTTCATGCGAGCCTGCTCCATTCCTACCTGGCGATGCGTCAGATCGGCGATGATCCCCTCGCGCACGCCCGCCATGGAATAATACAGCCGGTTGAGCTGCAAAGCCTGCACCACCTGGTTCAGGACCGCCAGGCCGGCCACGATCAGCTCCGCGCGCCTGGGTCCGATCCCCGTGATCTTGGCGCGTGCTCCGGAGTCCCTCGCACACATCTCCCGGAATAACTGCCTCAGTTGCGGCGCAGTCGCCGGCAACCGGTCCGCCCGATCCCGCCGGGAGCGGCGCACGTTATTCACCGCGCACACCGCAGCCGCGGCTGTGGCCGAGGTCGCAATCATCCGCTCCACACGCGCGGTTCCCAGCCGCGCCACCGGGCCGGCGATCCGTTCCTGAATATATTTCTGCATGCGTGCCAGTTCGCGTCCGCTGGGCGGATCGTTTTTTAGAAAAACCTCCGTCAGCCGCAGCGCCCCCAGCGGCTTGGAGAAAGCTTCCACCAGCCGGCCGCCTTCGCTCAGGATCAGCTCCGCGCTCCCGCCGCCGATATCCATCATCAGGACGCGCTGCTTGGGATGCGGCCACTGTGTTTGCACCCCCAAGTGAATCAGCCTGGCTTCTTCCAGACCTGAGATGACTTCCACCGGATGCCCGATGATGGCCGCCGCGCGCGCCAGGAATTCATCGCGATTCGAGGCGTCCCGCAAAGCCGCCGTGCCCACGGCGCGCACGCTGACCACGTCCAGCTTGCGGTACTGCTCTGCCATTCGCCCCAGTGCCTGGCACGCCAGTTCGATTTCCGACGTTCCCAGCTTCCCCTCCAGGAATACGTTCTTTCCAAGGCGAACCACCTGCCGGTCCTCCGCCAGGACCTGCATTCCCCCCGGAGAGCGCACTTCCGCGGCAATCATACGGATGGAATTGCTCCCGATGTCGATGGCTGCGTAACGGGACATGTTTCTAAAGCATCCAATGTCTGTAGCGCGTTTTTAACACAACGCGCCGAGCCCTCTCGTTATAATAGGAGACCTTCGTGCAGTTCTTTGTGCCAAATCGCGGGCCGGGCCGGTTAATTGTCGTCGAAGGCATCGACGGCTCGGGCAAATCGACCCAGATCGCCCTGTTGTCGCAATGGCTGCGGCTGCGCGGATACGCGGTGGCCTTCAGCGAATGGAATTCTTCTCCGCTGGTGCACGAAACCACCCGGCGCGGCAAGAAGAAGGAGATGTTCACGCCCACCTCCTTCAGCCTGATTCATGCCACCGATTTCGCCGACCGCATGGAGCGCTACATTATCCCGCTTCTGAAGGCTGGCGCCGTGGTGTGCGCCGATCGCTACGCCTACACTGCTTTCGCGCGAGACATGGTCCGCGGCGTCGATCGGGCCTGGGTACGCAACATTTACCGCTTCGCGCTGAAGCCGGATCTGGCCTTCTATTTCAAGGTTCCGCTGGAAGTGGCCCTGGGCCGCATTTTGGGCGGACGCAACGCGCTCAAATACTACGAAGCCGGGATGGACCTGGGCCTGAGCCGCAATATCGAGGAGAGCTTCCGGATCTTTCAGGGCCGCATCCTGGCCGAATACGAATCCATGATCGAAGAGATGGGATTTCACGTCATCGACGCCACCAAGTCCATCGAATCGCAGCAAAAAGAGATGCGCCGCGTCGTGCTGCGCGAGTTTGGAGTGACGCGCCCGCCCGGCGTTCTCGGCGTGGAGCTGAACGCGGCCCGCCTGCATGCCTGACCGCCATGCCTGATTACAAAGACAGACAGCCGCTGTCGTACTACAGCACGGCCCTTCCGGGCGTCGACTACTCTGAGCTGCAGGGTAAGCTCATCGTTGTCGAAGGTCCCGATGCCGTGGGACGCAGTACCCAGATCCGCGGCCTGAAACCCTGGCTCGAAGAGGCTGGGCACGCGGTGCTCGATACCGGCATGGCGCGCTCCGCGCTGGCCGGCAAAGGGATCAAGGAAGCCAAGCAGGGCAATACCTTGGGCTCCATCACCATGACCCTGTATTACCTCACGGACTTCGCCGACCGCCTGGAGAACGAAATCATTCCCGCATTGCGCGCCGGCGTGGTGGTGCTCACCGACCGGTACATTTTCTCTGTGATGGCCCGCGCCATTGCCCGCGGTGAGAATCGGGCGTGGATCGAAAAAACCGCCGGCTTCGCGCTGGTTCCGCACGCCGTTTTGTACCTTCGCGCGGACGTTCCGGATCTGATCTCGCGCGTCGTGGTCGGCCGGGGCGCCTTCGATTTTTGGGAAAGCGGCATGGATCTGCGCTTCGGCCGCAATATGTTCGACAGCTTCGTGCGCTATCAGTCCCGCCTGATACGCGTCTTCGACAGCCTGGCTGCGCCCTATAACTTCCAGGTCATCGACGCCTCCCGTCCGCCGGTGGAAGTCTTTGAATCGCTCAAAGTCTCGGTCGCGCGCATCTTCGATGGTGACGAGAAGCCCCCCGTCGCCGACCGCCGTAAATCCGTCCGCCCCGCCCACCCTTCCGGATCTTTCAAAGCCGCCGCGGTCCGCCGAAAGCCCTAGCCCTGCGATAATTGAGTCTTGACCGCGCGAATCTTTAGCAAGCTCATCTTGAGCCTAATGGCGGTTCTTGCCCTGGCGCTCATTGCGGTCGATTACCTGGTCACGCAGCGCGTCCAGCACACCTTCTTCGACCAGCTCCGCCAGGAGCTCGCCGAAAAAGCCCGCACCGTGGCGCTGATGCTTCCCGATCGCCGGCCGGACGACTTTCGCCAGATCGCTGAGGCCAGCGGCTCGCGCATCACCTGGGTGGACGCCGCCGGGCGCGTCCTGGGCGATTCCGATAGCGACCCCGCCGGTATGGAGAATCATCGCGACCGTCCCGAGATTGCCTCGGCTCTGAAAGGCCAGGTCGGCTCCAGCCTGCGCCTCAGCCCCACGCTGGGCGTTCGGCTCTTCTACGTCGCCATTCCTTACCAAAACGGAGCGCTTCGCCTGGCTGTGCCCGCGACCGCCATCGACGCCCAGGTCCGCGCCATTCGCAACGATGTGCTGCTGTCCACCGCCCTCGCGTTCCTGCCCTTCGTGATTCTGGCTGCGCTCTACGCGCGCTACATCTCCGGGCGCTTGGGGACGATTATCGAATTCACCCATAAGCTGGCCGGCGGGAATTTCCGGGCGCGCCTTCCCGTGTCCTCCCGCGGCGAGCTCGGTTTGCTCTCCACCAAGCTCAACGAAACCAGCGAGAAGCTCGAATTCATGCTGGACCGCCTGGAAACCGAGCACGCCGAGCTCGAAAAACTGGAACGCATCCGCAAGGATTTCGTCATCAACGTTTCGCACGAGCTGCGCACTCCCCTGGCCTCCATTCAGGGTTACACCGAAACGCTTCTGGACGGCGCGATCAACGACGCGGACAATAATCTGAAGTTTCTGCACATCATCCGCCAGAACGCCGAGCGCCTGGCGCGGCTCGCCTCCGATCTGCTGACTCTGTCGCGCATCGAGCTCAGCCAGCAGGAGTTCAAGTTCGCCTCCTACAACGTCAACCGGCTTCTGGCCGACAATCTGGATGGAATGCGGCCCATCGCGCAGCGCCGCGGGATCCAGCTGGTTCTCCAAACCACGCCCGAGCCCGCGGAAGTTTTCTGCGACGGCGAAGCCGTGCACCAGATCCTGACCAATCTGCTGGATAACGCCATTAAATACACGCCCGATCACGGCACCGTGACCGTCGGCGCGAAGCCGCTCGGCGCCCCGGGCGACCCGTCGGGGCACGTGGAGTTCTTCGTCCGCGATACCGGCCCGGGCATCCCCGCTGGCGAACTGCCGCGCCTGTTCGAACGGTTCTATCGCGTGGATAAGGCCCGCTCCCGCGCGCTGGGGGGCACCGGCCTCGGCCTGGCCATCGTCAAACATCTGGCCCGCGCGCAGGGAGGCGATGTTCGCGTGGAAAGCCAGGTGGATAAAGGATCTACCTTCTTCTTCACCCTGCCGGTTCACGACCTCGGCCTGGCCGACGCACCCATTGTTCAAAAAGAGTTAACAGCTTCGTAATCAGTTTGTAATCGATCGTGGGTTACTTTGGGATGAGCGGATTCGGAATAGAGAATGAAGAAAATCGTACTCATTGAGGATGACGCCGACCTCTATTCGTTGATCCAGTACAACCTGGAGAAGGAAGGCTTCGGATTTGCCGGCTCCCGTACCGGCAAAGGCGCCATCGACCTGTGCCGCCGCGAAAAGCCCGACCTGATCATCCTGGACATCATGCTGCCGGATTCCGATGGTCTGGAAATCTGCAAATCGATCCGGGCCCATCCCGAGCTTTCTCACACGCCCGTGATTTTCCTGACGGCCCGCGCTTCGGAAACCGACCGCATTGTCGGCCTGGAGCTGGGCGCCAACGACTATATCGTCAAGCCCTTCTTTGTCCGCGAGCTGATCGCCCGTATCAAAATTCAGTTCCGCGGACAGCCGTCCTCCACCAAGATCCTGAAGATCGGCGACCTCGAGCTCGACCGCGCCCGCTGCCAGGTGCGCCGGAACGGCCACGATGTTTCCCTCACGGCCACCGAATTCCGGCTGCTCGAGTTTCTCATGAGCCGGCCCGGTGTGGTCTTCAGCCGCGAGCAGCTGCTCGACGCCGTGTGGGGTCATGACCGCGCCGTGACCGACCGCACCGTGGACGTCTACATCCTGAGGCTTCGCCAGAAGATCGAGACGCCCGAAGGCGGCTCTTTTCTGCGCAGCGTCCGCGGGTTCGGCTACAGCTTCGACAACGTGACCACCGCGATGCCTTCCTGACGCAGCGTGTTTCGCCGGAGTTCCCGCTCCGCCGCCTTATCCCGGGCGCTCTGCGCACACACTTCGTCCTGGCTGGCTGCCCGGTGCGATTTCGCAATCAGCAACTGCGCCGCCCGCCCCGCAGCCACCTCCACCGGACTGGATCCGTCCACATCCACCAGCCACACGAACGCCGGCAAGCTCGCCTCCAGGGCCCGCACTTCTCTCCAGTAACGCCGGATGTCCCTCATCGCCCTTTCCGATCCTGATACGCCTGCTGCATCTTGTCGGCATTCTCCGAAATCTGCACCGCGCAGCGCTTCAATCCCCATGCGCGGGCCAGCAGCGCGCCCGCCACCCCCTTGGACATATCCACCGGCAGCACCACCTCTTCGGTCACCGCCCCGCGAAGCTGCTGCAGTACTTTCTCCGCGCGCTCCTGGGCGATCCGCTCCAGTGCCCGGGCCCTGGCTTCCAGCGCGTGTGCTTCTTCGCGCAAGCTCCCCATCTGCGCCATGGGAATCAAGTGCTCGGTCAGGCGCTCGATCGCCTGCCCCAGTGTGCGGATCTGCGCTTCGCCCGCCGCCACCTCGTCCAGCTTTTTAAACTCCAGCTTCTTTCCCGATGCCGCCGCCTCCACCAGGATCTCCAGCGCTTTTTCGGACAGCTCCGCCATCCGTTCGCGGGATTCCTTGGCCTGCCGGCTCAGTGCCCGCTCTGCCGCGCGCAGCCGATCCAGGCGGCTTCGCGCATGCTGCTCCGCGTCCGCTGCCTCGGCCACTTCCGGCTGGCTCTCGGCCTGCTGGACCCCTTCCTCCACGCGAACCTTCAAATCCTGCGCGAGCAGTTCCTCGTCTTCTGTCGCCACTGCCTCAAGCGTGGGCGTCTCCGCCAGGTGAAAACTCATGACGCGCCCATCATGCCCGGTCCCGGCGCCGGATACGGTTCGGTCGGGATGCTAACACGTTGAGAAACGGACAGCCAACACCACGCCCAGAATGGTGATGACGCTCAACAGACGCGTCAGTTTCGCTTCCCATCCGCCGTCGTAACTCAAATCCACTTCGCAGGACCCCGAGCAGTCGGCGCGAACTACCATCTGCGCCAGTCCGTCAGACGTGATGGAAGCAGCCTTGCCACCGGCGAAAGCTTTCCATCCGGGTTCGTAGGTGATCTGGAGCGAAATAACCTCGCCGGGCTTCATGCTGGTCCGGATGCGTCCATGATTGGCGTCGATCCAGGACCATTCCGCTACCGGCCCAGCCGGATCCTCGAGCGCGGCCACGTACAGGCGAACCTGACTCAGGTCGAAAAAATCTCGCGGCGCATTCCTTGGAACCGCCGTTTCGGGGATCACATGGGCCAGGCCTCCCTTGCGCCTTGGCACAGCGTAGATGGAAGTGTCCCGTTCCCGCCACAGCAGCGGGAAGGTTCCCTGAAATGCCTC
>DATIRX010000424.1:0-9925 GCA_035469225.1 Bryobacteraceae bacterium | reverse complement strand
CGCCCCCGCAGAATTGCGCCTGCAGATCGGCCACGTGAGCCACCCAGGCTCCGAAGCTGCGCTCCTCCGGCACGGGCTGGAAGGCATAACCGGCTTCCGGCATTTCGTCGGCCGCCGCGATGATCTTGTTTTTGCCGGCCGTATAGTTTCCTTTGAGGTCGCCCACCAGGTCGAGCGGTGCTCCCCCGCCCTTGGGTTGCGCCTGCACCAGACAAGCCCCGGCAAGCGCGAGCATCAGCATGGAAGTTCGCATGTTATTGCTTCCCCTTTCCCTGTCCGCCGGGAGCGTTGATGGCGCCTTCATCCCAATGCTCATCCGCCTTGCCGTCCACAAATCTCCACATGTCGAAATGAGTGGTGGTGTAGGTCTGTCCGGGATTCCGCGGATCGGGCCGGGTGCTGACCGAGGCCACGCAGACGATATCTTTGCCCTGCGTGGTTACGGCGACAATTTTCGTGCTCCAATCCTTGGGATCGGGCGGAATGGGACGCGGAGCGTTCTTGCCGAAGGCCGCCATGATGGGCGCCCGTCCGGAGCCGAAGTTGGGATTGTGCTGGATATATTTCTCCGTCAGCCACTTGTCCGCTTCGTTCCAATGCCCGTAGGCCAGCAGGTCGATGACGATGTGCATGGCCGCCTGCTTGTTGGCGTTCAGGGTCTTGTCTTTGTCTTTGAACAGCGGCGTGGGATCGGCGACACCGACAACCGGGGCAGCCTGACCAAACAGGTTCGCGCACGCCACGAACGTGAATGTACCGAGAAGGGCAAATCGCAGTTTCATGGGTACTATCGTTAGACAACGCAGGGAATGGTGTCAAGCGGCGTTCAGAATTTCCGTAATCAGCGCATCGTACGACATCCCGCCGCTAAGCGCCGCCTGGGCGAAATCCTCATCCTCGGTCAGCGATGGGTTGGGATTGGCCTCGATCACATATACATCCCCTGCGGGAGTCAGCCGCACGTCGATGCGTCCGAACCCCCGGATCTTGAGCACCCGGTATACTTTGCGCGCCAGCTGCTTCAAGTGTTCCTCGAGGCCTTCCGGCAGTTCCTTGGCCGGTCCGTTCTTGATGCCCCACTTATCGCGATACTTCTCGTTCCACTTGGCC
Organism: Bryobacteraceae bacterium; assembly: GCA_035469225.1. Classification (GTDB taxonomy): domain Bacteria; phylum Acidobacteriota; class Terriglobia; order Bryobacterales; family Bryobacteraceae; genus Palsa-187. The sequence goes on along the minus strand of DATIRX010000424.1, from coordinate 8,815 downwards.
TGGAAGGTGGCGAACTTGGGCACATCCTCAGGCACCTGTTCAAAGAAGATCTCGCGCGGCGGGAAGACCGTGAGGCGGCGGTTCCCCAGGACGCTGAGATACAGCTCGCGCCCATCGATATACTCCTCGATCAGCACGTCGCATTCAAACTTCTGGTGGAGATACCGGACCCGTTCCATGGCTTCGTCGGCGCCTTTCACGAAGGACGCCTTGGCGATGCCGTCCGAGGATTCCTCGCCCACAGGCTTCACGAAGGCCGGATACTTGAACCGCTGCAGCCCTCGCACGGGGCGGGATTGGTGCGAGACGACGAACCGCGGCAGACGCACGCGGTGATATGCGAGCACCTTCTTGGCCAGGGCTTTGTCCTTGCACAGCATGAGACCCTCTGGTCCCGATCCGGTGTAGCGGACCTTCATCAGCTCCAGCAGCGCCGGGATGTTGGGCTCATTCGCCCGGTCGTGATGGAAGGATTCGGTGAGATTGAAGACGATATCGGGCTTGCACGCCGTGAGTTTTTCCACGATCGCGGTGACATTATCGAATGCCGCCAGCGTTTCCACCTGGTGCCCCAGGCGCTGCAGGCAGTCCAGCACGCAGGCCTCAGTGGGCTTGTCCTGTTCGCGCAGCGATTCGGGAGTGAACTTTTCTTCCGGATCGGTCCGCTGTGCAAGATCGAACAGAACCAGAACCTTCATGCCTATACAGACCTCTTGAATCTGCCAGTGTACAAATGATTGGTCACCAGCGTCGCCAGATAGGCTGCCAGTTCGAACTGCAGCCGGGCCGGATCGCGCGGAGCCGTGAGCTTCAGCTCCTTGCAGCGTTCAATCAGCCGCCGTACCAGCATGCTGACCGTGTATTTGCGCTGCCCGGTCCATTGCACGATGGAGGCGATCAAGGCCGCGCGATGCTTGCGCATCATCTTGGCCGCGGATTCCCCGCCGGGGTCGCCATTGCCGAAGATGGTACGCAGGTCGGCATCGTAGAAATCCGGGAAATCTTCGGCATACATCTTGCGGCGGCCGGCGTAGTAGCGGGCCAGCGTCTGGCGGAGTTTGCTGGCTTCCGAGATCCTGCGGCCCTTGGTCACCGCGGGCTTGGTGCCGGCCACTTCCTGCATCACCGAGTGGATGTACTCGATCTTCTCCAGCGCCTTCCACCCGCGGTACTTCGTTCGCCATTCTTCCGGAGGAGTGCCCAGCCAGACCGCGAAGGTTTCCGAAAAGTCTTCTTCCGGATGGGCCTGCGCATACCAGTTGGGCAGATGCTGCACGAAACTCTTGCTGTACGGGCGCGGCGTATAGGTTTCCGGCGTGTATTCGGTTTCCGGACTCCCGAAGACGGCCTGCCAGTCCTTGCGGGCGGAGAGCTTGTAAGCGTGGTCCACGGCGTGGCCGCATTCATGCCGGAGCAGCTTCTGGCACCACTCCGGCGTGCCTCCTTCCACTTCCATCATCAGGTGCATCTCGAGCGTCCTCAGGCGGGGATGCGCCAAATAAAACGGGATGGCGATCGCCGGCACACCGGCGGGCGAGAACCACTCGTCGCCCAAATAGCAGTCAGGACGGAGCGTGACGCCGCGCGCGGAGAGATCCTCGAGCAACTGGTTGACGCGCGGCTCCAGTTCGCTGCCCGGGATACGCACGCCCAAGTCACAGATCCGCAGCGCGAGCATTTCTTCGTCCTTCAGCGAAACCCACGCGGGTTCCGCAGCCGTCTCCATGACTTATCCTAACCCGTAGAGCATGCCAGGTAGCAAGCGATTTCTGACCGCCGAGTGGAACAACCTGTTGATGCTCAACTACGCGGCGGATGCCTCGCTGCTGAAACTGTTGGTTCCGGCCGGTACCGAACTGGACACGTTCGAAGGAAAAACGTATATCAGCCTGGTTGGTTTTGAGTTCAATCGCACGCGCGTGCTGGGATTCGCCATACCCTTTCACCAGAACTTCGAGGAGGTGAATCTCCGGTTCTATGTCCGGCGTGGCTCCAGGAGAGGCGTGGTGTTTATCCGGGAACTGGTGCCGCGATACGCGGTGGCGGCCATCGCGCGCTGGGTATTCAACGAGAACTACTCGTGCGTGCCGATGTCGCATCGAATCGAGCCTGGGAAAGCGGAATACGCGTGGAAGCTGGGATCAAGCCGCTGCGTGATGAGCATCGAAACGGAAGGGGAGAGTTTCCTGCCGCCGGAGGGCTCGGCGAGCCAGTTCATCACGGAACACTACTGGGGCTATACCAAGCGGCAGAGCGGAGGATGCCTCGAATACGAAGTGCAGCACCCGCCATGGCAAGTATGGAATGCGAAACGGGCCGGTTTTGCGGGAAACGTCGATGGACTCTACGGGGCCGAGATCGCGGAAGTCCTGCGCCGTGCGCCGGATTCCGCATTCTTAGCCCAAGGATCTCCGGTGACAGTATTCAAGAGTTCGAGAATCGGCTGATGTAGCCTACTTGGCGGCCAGCAGGGGCTCGATGCTTTTCAGATTCGCCCGCGCATACTGTGCTTCTTCAATGTCGCCATTCAGATCGAGCATCGCGCGAAAATGCTTGGCGGCGGCTGCGAGCGTTTCGAGACTTCCGTTGGCCTGCGCCAGACGGGCATAGCAGAGCGCCAATGCGTAGTGTGCGTACGGATCGTTCGGATCATACGCCAGCGACTTCTGGCAGTACGCGATGGCCGGCTCGAAGCGAGCCTGGTTGCGCTCCGAATCGCACAGTCCGAAATAGGCCAGGCTGCGCATGTCGCGCCAGGTATCGGTCTGCGCGGCGCGCTTCTTTTTCCCGAGGCCGACCAGGAACCCGACCACGTAATAATTCATCTGCCCGGCGAGCTTGCTGTCAAAATCGCTCAGGCGCAGGTATTGGATGTACTCGTCGCCGGCATCCGGATATTTTCCGCTCAAACGCAGGCTCTCGGCCAGCCACATGTGCGGCTCGGCGATGGTCGGAGCCAGCTTGATCGCGGCCCGCGCCGAATCAATCGACTGCGGGTAGAGCTGCTTCATGCGATAGGCTTGCGCCTGCATGTACAGAGCCGGGGCGTTATTCTTCTCACGTTGCGTGACGATGTTCAGCTGGCGAATGGCTTCGTCCGTGCCGCCGATATCCAGCAGCATGCCCGCCAGACTGACGCGCGCTTCCATGTAGTCCGGATCGATCTCGATGGCTTTGCGAAACGCGGCCTCGGACAGCTTTTCGTCAAACAGAGAATTGTAGGCGCGGCCCAGATACAACGCGGCCTGGCTATACTTCCCGTCGATAAGTAGAGCTTTCTCGAAGCGCGCGACGGCCTTCTTGTAGTTGTCGGCGCCGCCCTTGTTGTAAAGCTTTAAACCTTCATCCAGCTCATCCACCGCCGCTTTATTACGCCGCCGTACGATCAGAATCTTGAGCGAGACGGTGGAATCGCGGCCGGGGTAGACCATCTCCTCACGCGGGCCGTCCGGTTCGTAGCCCTGTTTGACGCCCTGGATGGTGTGGTTGCCCGGCTTCAGTCCCGGCAGCCGCAGCGGCGTGCTCTTGCTGATCACACCCTGCGAAACGCCGTCCACGAACAGCTCCACGCCGTCCATGTTGCTCTCGAAAATCAGCGTCCCGTTCTTCGGAGGCGGCGCGTTGGACGATCGCAGGCTCGCGGGTATGTACGACAACCCCATCTTGGGATCGAAGCTGCCGCGGTCGCTGGTGGGATTCTGCATGCCCTTGGTGGCTTCGCGAACATTTGTGCGAGTGTAGTCGGCCAGCTCATCCGCGGTGACGATGCCGTCGCCATCTTCATCCGCCGATCCTTCAAGGCCCTTGACCACGTAATAGGTGAAGATGCCGTGCCCGCCGCCCCAATCCTTGCTTTCGAACGATCGTTCGCGGTCCCGGCTGGCGGTGAGCGAGAACATGGAACGCGAAAGATCCAGCAGGCTACGGTTGAGCTGCGCTGCATCGGCATCCGGAGTAATGGCCCCGCTATGGCAGGAATCGGTGACCAGCACCTTCCACTTGGCCTTGATTTTCGATCCGGCAACCGTTCCCAGCGTATCCATGGCGTATCCGGTGCCCGGAATGTTTTTGGGATCCAGATCGTACGGAGCGAGATACGCGCGCCCGCCTTGGATGAAACCGTGGCCAGCGAAATAGATGATGACTCGGTCGTCTTCTTTGGCGACCGAAGGCAGCCAGCTTTCGAGCTCCAGCTTCAGATTCGCCAGCGTAGCTTTGGCGCCGGTCAGGCGATGCACATTTTCGGCGCGGAAGTTACCGCCTTCGGGACTGATCAGGACCGAGTAGATGGCGTCGGCATCGCGCTCGGAGTAATCCAATTGCGCGTTGGCGGGAAGATTCTTGTAGCCCGCGACTCCGACAATCAACGCATACCCGCGCGGGATGGTCGCCGAAGTGACCGCGGGCCGGTTCTCTTCATACTTCAGATCACGCGACTTGGATTGTCCAAACGCGGTTAAAGCGATGGCGAAAAGGCTAGCGGTGCGCCAGGCGAAGCTCATAGATCACCGGTCCTGTCAGAGGTTGTTCGGAAGAAAGGACTGTCCCGCCCTTCTCTTCCAGAAAGAGCAGCTGGCGCGGGGTCGCGCCCGCCACGCTGCTCAGGTTCGACGGCAGCTTTTCGCCTGGCTCGACGGGGCGCACTCCCGCGGAATTGTCGATACACTCGCCGCGCGCTTTGAACACAGTATCGTCGCAGCGGGGACGCAACGAAGATGGCGCGTTGGGTTCGTGCGGCGGAGGAGGCAAGCGCTGATATCCATTCGCCAGCGCCACCGGGCTCACCAGCCAATACATCATGTCCTGCCCGGCGGGACCGCCTACGCGAAAGGATCCCTCCGTGGCCGGGACAATATATTCTTTACCCGCCTCGACGCGATTATCGCTGCCGGTGTCGGTGCGCGGGAACAGCAGTTCATACGTGCCGGCCGTGCCGCGATTCATCACGTACAGGAATCCTGAAAAGTTTGTCGTCAGGCGAAAACGCAGCCGGTCGTTGGGCGCAAACACGGTGGCCGGATTCATCAAGCGCCACGCCGAACCCTCCTCGCGCTCGACCGTCAGACGGATGCGCTGGGGGTCTGCGGCGGATCCCGCTATGGCCAGAGCGAACAGCGCGAAGCTCGTTTTAAACAGCATCCGTTACTTGTGCTTCAGCGCGACGTCCACCACCAGCCGCGCGTCTGGAGACGTGCTGGGGTTGACCACGTATGCCGCGTTTTCCGATGCGTCTACTTTTTCGAAAACCAGATCCCGGGATGCAACCCGGCCTCGCAGCTTGGCGACCACATCGTTTTCCACCGACGCCTGCGCCACCAGTGCTTTGTTGCCGCCCATGGAATAAATCAGCTTGTCGAGGTCCGGCTCCGGCTGGCGGGTAAGAACGATGAAGAGCTTCTCGTTGCCGGCCTGCTCATCGAACAAGAACTGCCCGCTGTTGCCCGGGGGGATCTGGCGCGATTCGCCCTTGCGGACCAGATTGCTGCCGCCCGCGACTTCCGCCGAGGGAAACAAAAGTTTCCAGGTGCCGCTGGACCCCTGCATTACGACGTACAGGTAACCGGACGTGTTCGCGTCCACCTTCAGACGGATGCGGTCGCCGGAGCGGAAACTGGTATCGGGATCGATTTCCTGAAACTGCCCGCCGCTGTCGCGCTTCAGCACGGCATATCGCAGCCCCAGCGGCACGGAAGTCGCGAGCGTGTGCGTATCATCGGACTGGGACACGCCCGACTTGGCCGCGACGGATTTCGTGGCAGCTTTCTTGGTCGCGCTCTTGGCCGTTTCCACGGGCTTAGGCGCGTCGGCTGGAGGCGTATAGAACAGCTCGCGGGCTTTAAGAACAGGCTGTTGCTGGCCCCACGCGGCCGATATCGCCAAAATCGGGAGGATCACAAAATGTTTCATAAACTTCCGCCTCCTACTATCATCGCCTGCTCAACGCCGGCGCGGGATCAGGGGTTCACCTTAGGCCAGGGAATACCCGCCTCCTGCCCTCCTGCCATGTACGCGCGGATACCGCCAGAAAGGGCTCAATCCGGACGTAAGAGGAATACGACACAATAGGATATGGGACAACGAATCGGGATCCTTACGGGCGGCGGAGACGTTCCGGGGCTGAATTCGGTCATCAAAGAAGTGGTTTACCGAGGCACGGAAAACCGCTGCGAGATCGTTGGCATTCGGCGCGGCTGGGAAGGCCTGACGCACCTGAATCCCGACGATCCGGCCACCAAGAAGCACTACATCAGCCCCCTGAATCGCGCCAACACCCGCACCATCGACCGGTTCGGCGGGACCATCCTGCACTCCAGCCGGACCAATCCGGCCAAGATGAAAACGCTGCCGCCTTTTCTGTCGCCGGAACATTTCGCGCAGAAGAATGGACGCTTTGATGTCACCCCGCACGTGCTGAAGAACCTGGAATGGCTCAACCTGGATTATCTGATCGCGATCGGCGGCGACGACACGCTCAGCTACGCATCGGCGCTGGATAAGCTGGGCGTGAAGGTCATCGCCATCCCCAAGACCATGGACAACGACGTCCGGAACACCGAGTACTGCATCGGTTTCTCGACGGCGATCACGCGCGCGATGGATGCGATCCAGCGCCAGCGCACCACCGTGGGCTCGCACGAACGCGTCGGCATTTTCCGGGTCTTCGGACGCGACGCCGGCTACACGGCGCTCTATACGGCGTACGTCACGTCCATTCGATGCTGCATCCCCGAGTTTGTCGTTAACCTGGATAAGCTGATCGATCTTCTAATGGTGGAGAAACACAACACGGAGAGCAACTACGTCCTGGTGGTTCTCTCGGAAGGCGCGAAGTGGGAAGGCTACACAGTCCAGGAATACGGCGAGCCGGATGCCTTCGGGCACCGCAAGAAAGCCAGCATCGCCGAAGCGCTGAGCACCGAAATCAGCCGGCGTACCGGCGAGGAAAGCATCGTCAGCGATCTCACCTACGACCTGCGCAGCGGCGATCCGGATTTCGTCGATAAGCTGATCGCCGCGAACTTCGGCAACCTGGCTCTGGACGCGGTCCTGGCCAATAAAAGCGGGGTAATGGCGGCGCTGGTGGAAGGCCGCTACGCGCTGGCGCCTATGCCCGATCCCAGTCTCGGACCTCGCAAAGTGGACGTGGCCACCATGTACAACACCAATCGCTACCGGCCCAATTACGCCAACAAGCTCGGCTTGCCGATTTTCTTGACACGCGCATGAGCATTCTGGATCGCTTATGGCCTCGTCGTCCGCCGGTCCGCACGGCCGATCCCGCGACCATCCGCGAGTTCTTCAACCAGGCGGCGGCCGACGAGGAGCACTATCCTTCCACCATCGATCCGCGCATCCTGCATGTAAAAGTCGTCCTGGAACATCTGGGCGATTTGAACGGCAAAAGAGTTGCCGACGTAGGCTGCGGCAAGGGCCGCTTCGCGCGCGTCGTGAAAGAGAAGAATCCGGGCGCATCGGTGGTCGCGCTGGATCTGGCGGAAGCCATGCTGAAACCGATTCCCGGTGAGATCCACCGCGTTGCCGCGAGCATGACGGCGCTCCCCCTGGCGACCGGAGCGTTCGACGGTGCCTATGCCACCGAGTCGCTCGAACACGCCGTGGACATCCCCGGGGCCGTGGCGGAGCTGGCGCGTATCGTCAAACCGGGCGGGCGCATCGTGATCATCGACAAGAACGCGGAAGCCTGGGGACGGCTCCAGACGCCTGCCTGGGAACGCTGGTTCGGCCGCAAAGAGCTTGAAAAGCTGCTGGCTCGCCACTGCCGCCAGGTGACCAGCCGGCCCATTTCCTATTGGGAAGATGTCGAACCCGACGGGTTGTTCCTGGCCTGGCTGGCTGTGAAGTAGGACCGGCCTTCAGGCCGGCCGTTACTTGAACATCTTGAACAGCCGGCCCAGCGGATCGTAAAACTCATCCACCACGCGCTCCTTAAGCGGGATGATGGCATTGTCGGTAATCTTGATCTCTTCCGGACAGACCTTGGTGCAGCACTTGGTGATGTTGCAATACCCGATGTTGTACTCGTCCTTCAGAGCTTTCAACCGGTTCCCGGTATCGAGAGGATTCATCTCCAGTTGCGCGGTATGGATCAGAAACCGCGGGCCGATGAACTGGTCATGCAGGCCGTGGTCGCGCAGAACGTGGCAGACATCCTGGCATAGGAAACATTCGATGCACTTGCGGAATTCCTGGGGACGATCGACGTCGGCCTGCTGCACCCGCCAGGTTCCATCCGGAGCGTCGGGCTTGCGCGGCGTGAACTTCTGGATCTTCTTCTTGACTTGGTAATTCCAGGAGACGTCGGTCACCAGGTCCTTGACGTGCGGGAACGTCTTCATCGGCTCCACCGTGACAGCCTGCGTCAGATCCAGCTGGTTTAGGCGCGTCATGCACATCAGGCGCGGCTTCCCATTGATCTCCGCCGAGCACGATCCGCACTTGCCCGCCTTGCAATTCCAGCGCACCGCCATGTCATTGGCCTGCGCCGCCTGGATCTTATGGACCACGTCCAACACCACCATGCCGGCTTCGTATTCGGTGGTGTAATCGACAAACTTTCCGTTGCCTCGTTCGCCGCGCCAGATTTGGAAAGTGGCCGTGCTCATTTACTTTGCTCCTCGATGCAGGCTTTCATCTCATCCGTCAGCGGGTAGACGGGGATCCGTTCGATCCGAGGCTTACCGTCCGGGCCTTTGATGATCTTCAGGTTGTACTTGCCCCATTCCGCGCTCTTGTCTGGATAATCGTCGCGGAAGTGGCCGCCGCGGCTCTCTTGGCGTTCCAGCGCTGCGATGGC
>DATIRX010000423.1:0-4124 GCA_035469225.1 Bryobacteraceae bacterium | reverse complement strand
CAGCAGCCGATTATCGGGCAGCGGACGAATGAATCCGACATCCGGCTCCGTGAGGGCGAAATCAATATTCTGGCGGGCCTGGACTCCACCCAGGATTCGAGCGCGGTCAACGGCATTCCAGGGCTGGTGAACGTCCCCTTTTTGGGTAAGTTTCTTTTCGGCAGCAACCATACGGAGAAGGACCGCCAACAACTGATGATCGCGTTGGTGCCGCACATCGTCCGCACGCCGGATTACACGCCGGAGAATCTGCGCGGCGTGTTCTCCGGCCCGGATCAGTCGCTGCGGCTGATGTATGCGCCGCGCCAAGACGATGGATCGGGTTCAGCAGGACCTGCCGGCGGAGCAGCGGGCGCAGCGCCGGCGACCACGCCCCAGGCTCCGATTGCGTTGCCGCCGGTTCCGGGTGCAGCTCCGAATGCACCACCTCCTCCGGTTCCGCCGGCCGCAGGCGCACGCGTGGTGTTCCTTCCGGGCAGCGTTTCCGTGGGACCGAACACTCCCTTTACGGTGAATGTGGAGCTCAACGGCGCTGCGGACGCGTTTGCCATTACGCCTTTGCGAGTCAAATGGGACCCCGCGGTGCTGCGGCTGACCGATATCACGCCCGGCGATCTGCTTTCGCGCAGCGGCGGGACGGTGAGCTCGATCAAAGACGTACGCAATGACGCGGGCGAGGCGACGCTCAACGTATCGCGCGCTGCCGGAGGCGCGGGGGTATCCGGCTCCGGGCCCGTGGCGATTCTGAATTTCGTGGCCGTGGCGCGTGGCAACGGCAATGTCGCCGTGACCGAGATGGGCCTGAAAAACCCGCAGCTGCAACCCCTTCCGGTGGCGCTGGGCTCTATTTCGGTGGCGGTACAGTAGAGATAGGTTTATGCAAACGCGCGGCGTGATCCGGCGCAAAGACCGCGGAATGACATTGGTTGAGTTGATTGTGGCGTTCACGATCCTGGCGCTGCTCTCGACGCTCACCGTTCCGCTGGCGCGCTATAAAGTGAAGCGCGACAAGGAGCGCGACTTGCGCTATGCGTTGCGCGAAGTCCGCAGCGCCATCGACAGATATAAAGACGCTTCCGATCAGCAGAAGATCCAGGTGAAGGTCGGGACCGATGGTTATCCGGCGGACCTGGACGTACTGGTGGAGGGCGTGACGCTGGTGGGCAACGCCACCGGCGCCAAGATCAAGTTCCTGCGCCGCATTCCCATCGATCCCATGACGGGGAAGGCGGAATGGGGCAAACGCAGCTCGCAGGACGATCCCAAATCGAATAGCTGGGGCGGGCAGAATGTTTTCGATATTTACAGCACCAGCATGGAGCGGGCACGCGATGGTACTCCCTATTCAGAGTGGCAGTAAACGGCGTCTCCGGCGCGGCTACACGCTGATCGAGCTGATCATCGTGATGGCGATCATTTCGATTCTGGTGTCGATCGCCGTGCCGATGTATCAGAAGTCGCTGCTGCGCACCAAAGAGAGCATGCTCCACAGCCACCTGTTCACGCTGCGGACGGTGATCGACGAGTACACCTTCGACAAAAAGAAGGCTCCGCAGACACTGCAGGATCTGGTGACGGAAGGATACCTGCGCGCGGTTCCCATCGACCCCATCACGGGCAACGATAATTGGCGGACCATTAATGAGGATTCGCTGGTGGCCGTGGACCAGACTCAGCCCGGAGTGTACGATGTCAAAAGCCTGTCGGACCTCACGAGTTTAGAGGGCACCCCCTACTCCCAGTGGTGAAAACCCAAAAATAAACGAAACTTCATCCGCGGCGTCACATCCAAGTAGATAGCCCAACGATGACGCCAGCGACCGAGTTCAAGACCGCCGACCGGGCCCATACCAGTTTCCTGGCGGCAGCTGAAAAAAGAACTCTCATTTGGATTGCAACGCGGCTTCCCGCAGGGGTCAACTCTGATCATCTGACGGCGCTGGGTTTCATTTCTCTCGTCCTCGCCGGAGCCTCTTACTGGTACGCCAGCTCGCATGCCTGGGCGCTGCTGCTGGTGATCCCGTTGCTGGCGCTGAATTGGTTCGGCGACTCGCTGGACGGCACGCTGGCGCGTGTGCGCAACCGGCAGCGGCCGCGCTACGGATTTTACGTCGATCACATTCTCGACGCGCTGGGCATGAGCTTCCTGATGGCGGGCCTGGCATTTTCCGGGTATATGAGTCCTTGGGTCGGCGGCGTATTTTTGATTGCGTATCTGCTTCTCTCGATTGAAATCTATCTTGCGACGTACACCATCGGCACCTTCCATATTTCGCATTGGCGGTTTGGTCCCACCGAACTACGGATTCTGCTGGTGATCGGCAACCTGTTCGCTTTGCGTAATCCGTACGCCATCATTGGTGGCCAGGGTCTCTTCCTTTTCGATGTGGGTTTCGGGATAGGCGCGATGGCCTTGACCGCGATCCTGGTGCAGACGACCGTGAAGCATATCGTGATGCTGTATCGCGAGGAGACGCTTCCTTAGGTGGTCCGCTGGCTTAGGTTCAACGCAGTGGGAGCGGTCGGCGTGGCAGTGCAACTGGGCACGCTGGCGCTGCTGATCCAACTCGGCGTGCATTACCTGGTGGCCACGGCGCTGGCGGTTGAAACCGCGGTTCTGCAGAACTACTACTGGCATTCCCGTTGGACGTGGAAGGGCAGGGAAGGCAGCCTGTGGCGCTTTCACCTGGCCAATGGTCTGCTATCGCTCCTCTCGAATCTGGTCTGGATGCGACTGTTTGCCGGCTGGCTGGGGATTCCACCGCTGCCTGCGAACCTGATGGCGATCATGCTGACGTCCACCGCGAATTTTCTCCTGGGCGACCGCTGGGTATTCGCCCGCACCGCGAAGAGGTCGGATTGGTTTTGAGTCGAGAATGCTTACATCAGCGCACGGCGCGGATCGTGTCTTCAAGCGTCTGCTGAAGCGACTCGCGCGGGACGCTGGTCAGGAAGGGTTTCACCACCAGGCTCAATCCGAAAGGGATGTCGCGGGAGAGAGACAAGGACCGGCACTCGAGATACACGCCTTCAGGCCGGGGCTCGATGAGCCAGTAGACGTTCTGATGCCATAGAAAACCGTGGCCTCCGCCCGCGGCCAGCTCTTGATCTCCCTCCATCTCGGCAATACGCGTCGATCGGGAGGCGACCATCCAGCGATTGTTCCCGAGCGGGCGGTATTGCACGTCGAAATCGCCGTTCAGCTCCACTCTCAGGACTTTCTTTTTCAACAGGCGCAGCGAGACGCGGAACACATCTCCATCGCGCCGGAGAAGTTTAGAGTCCAGTACCGCACTGGGATAAACGTTCTTGTAGGCAGCATAATTCTGGAGGACGGCGAGAGCCCTTTCGACCGTGGCTCCGGAAACGACGGTCGCGGCGATCCAGTCGTGGATGAGGCCTTCGGGAACGTCGATGGCGCCCTGGCCGTGCGCGGGGAGTATCTGGATCTGGCCGGGTCTCGGCCCAGCAGGAAATCGCGGTCGTCCGTCGAGCTGAGTTTCGACGACCTTGCGGTAGTCGTCAAACGCCTGGTCGGTTTTGGGGCTCAGGCGGGTGGAAAACTGCGCGGCTAGAGGAAGCGTGGCGGCAAGGGTCAGGGCTGGAAGGATGGGGATCCGGAACGCAGAGAAGAGTTCTAGCACTACACTGGTTAGATGGCGGCGGTGAGCGTCCTGATACACTAAAAACAGTTCTGTTCTGAATATTCCCCGATCGTCTAATGGTAGGACAGCGGCCTTTGGAGCCGTGAATCGTGGTTCGAATCCATGTCGGGGAGCCACAACTTTGGTTTCGGAATTCGATCCCATTTTGTTGACAGCACCACAGGCCTTCGAAACAGCGCTCCTATCCCAAACATTCCGCAGAAGTTCTGTTTCTCGAGGCTCTCCGCCCGCAGAAACTCGCCGCGCTCGCGGATCGGCTTGGGCTCCGCTGCCCTACACTCCGGCGCCGAATTCTCCGTTTTCTCCAGTTGACAGGTTCCGTTTGTTGACAGCCTCGTCCGGCCCGGGGTGGCGGAAAAGACGTCGAACTGTATTATCAATCGGTTTGAGCAGTACAAGTTGGTCATCGTTCCTGTTGCCCAGTCTCAGAGACCCTAGTCTCGCGAACGAATCACGACG
>DATIRX010000422.1:0-9857 GCA_035469225.1 Bryobacteraceae bacterium | reverse complement strand
CGACTCGTGCGCGAAGGTGTTTTGGAGACGCGCCGGCGACCGCAGGGGGCCGGTCCAGAAGCGCGATTCCACGGCGTGCGTGAGCACGCGGCCGCTCTGTACCGTCCCGGTTCCCTGGGCGAGATAAGACGGTACTCCGTTGCTGTTGTTGTTGAAAGCGCCGGGCGCTGGAGCCGGCGATCGAGGCGCAAACGCCGCGGGCTGGAAGCCCAGCAGCAATCCCGTGATGATGTTCCCGGGAGTGCTGGTTCCCGGACGTCCGCCCAGGCCCGGCGACCAGGATTCGTGATCCCAGGCGCTGATGTTCCCGCTGGAATCCAGCGAAGCCCTCTGATCGATGACGAAGGCGTTGCCATAATTCTCAAACGCCATCTCCTCCTTGCGGGTAAGCTGCACGCGCACCGGCTTGCCGGCTGCTTGCGACAGAATGGCCGCATCGTAGGTAACCGTGTCCGCACCGTTGCATCCATAGCAGCCCGAGCCGCGCCGGAAAATCACGCGAATATTTTCAGGCTTCAGACCGAGAATCATCGCCGAGGTATTTTTTTGATACCAGACGGCCTGCGTGGCGGAGTAGATTGTGGCCTTCTCGCCCTGCACGTCGGCGACGGCGCAGGAGCTGCCCATCGAACCGTGCATCTGATAAGGGTGTAAATAGGTGGCTTTCAACATCGTCCCGGGCGCGGAGAGTTTTTGCTCCACGTCGCCCGAATCGACCAGCCGCGTGTCGCGCGCGGGCTGCTTCCGCAGGGAGTCATAGAAGGTGGACTGGTTGGGAAGCGCGGCTCCGGGATTCCATGTCACTTTCAACTTGGCGGCAGCCTGCATGGCCTGCCAGGGCTTCTCGGCCACCACGCCGATGAAGTTCTTCTTCACGACCACTTTCACCAGGCCCGGCATGTTCTGGACCGAGCTTTCATCCACGCTCGCCACGGTGGCTCCCACCGACGGCGGGCGGACCACGCGGCCATGCAGCATGCCCGGCAAGCGCACGTTATGCACGAACTCGAATCTTCCTGTCACCAGATCCGGCAGATCGGGGCGAGGCACGGGCCTGCCCAAAACGGTCCACTGGCTGGGTGGCTTGCGCCTGGCTTTGGAATCCAGCGCCAGGCTGAACTTCTTCCCTCCGACGAGTTCCCCATAGGTGACCCGTTGCGATCCACTGCTGATCACGCCGTCACTGGCGGTCAGTTGATCGACCGGCGCGCCCAACTTCTGCGACGCTGCGCGGAACAAAGTCTCACGCGCCGTCGCTGCGGCCTGCGCCAGATTTCCTTGATTGAAATTGGCAGGATGGGACTGGCTGCCGGATGTATGGGCCTGGTCCGGAGTGAGCGCGGTATCGCAATAGATCAGCCTCACGCGGTTAAAGGGAACCGAGAGTTCCTCTGCCACCAACTGAGCCTGGGCCGTGGAAATACCCTGGCCGAGCTCTTCCTTGCCGCTGAACGCTGTGATGCTTCCGTCGGCGGCGATGGCGATCCAGGAATCCAGCTGATTCATCGCGGGCGAGCCTTGCAGCGGTCCCTGCGCCCGCAGGACCTGGATGGTGCCGGCGCTGAAGCCGACGATGAGTGCGCCAGACGTCTTTAGGAAACCGCGGCGAGTCGGAGTCATCGCGCCACCGCCTTTCCGTACTTCTGCATCGCCCGCAGCATTCGGACGTTGGTGAAGCACCGGCATAAGACGCCGGACATGGCCTGCTGAATTTCCGCTTCCGTCGCTTTGGGGTTCTTATCCAGGAATGCTTTGGCGGTCATAATGACGCCGTTCAGGCAGAAACCGCACTGGGCCGCCTGCTCCTCGATGAACGCCTGCTGGATGGGATGCGGCTTTTCCGGAGTGCCGACGCCTTCCAGCGTCGTGACCTCCGATCCTTCCACGGACTTCAGCGTGGTCACGCAGGAGCGGACCGCCTGGCCCTTGATGATCACCGTGCACGCGCCGCATTGGCCCAGACCGCAGCCGAACTTGGGGCCGTTCAACTGGAGATCGTCGCTGAGCGCGTACAGCAGGGGCGTGGCTGGATCCAGGTCCAGCGTATGGGACCGGCCATTGACTTTCAGAGTGATTGCCATGTCGTCTACGAGTTTAAACCCGGTAGGGCCGGATTTCCATCCGGCCGCGAGTTCGTGCTTTACACTAGCAGCTTGACCAGTCTCAAGCGCTACGTCCCCGCTCCGCTGCTTCCGCTGTCAAGAAGGCTGTATCACTCGCTGTATCGGACCGGCTTGCGGCTGCAGTGGTGGATCGAGGACCTGTGGCGCCGGCCTTCAGCCCATGGCGAGTTTCCGCTGCCTCCGGCCCGGCTGCGGTTCCGGGTGGCTGAAAACTCCAGCGTTCTGGATTTCTTTACGGTGGGAATGCGCACCGCCGAAGGATTGCAGGAGGCCCTGGCCTCGGCCGCCTTCGAGTTGCGCGACGGCGCTGCCGTGCTGGATTTCGGATGCGGATGCGGGCGCACACTGCTGTGGCTCGCGCGTCAGTTTCCCAAGGTCCGTTGGCACGGATCGGATGTACACGCCGAATCGGTGGAGTGGTGCCGCAAGAGCATGCCAGGCGGGATTTTCGCGGTGAATGGGCCGCTGCCGCCGTTGCCGTTTCCGGATGATTCCTTCGACCTGATCTATGGCGTATCGGTATTCACCCACCTGAGCGAGGAACATCAGGGCGCCTGGCTGCCGGAGCTGCGGAGAGTTCTGAAGCCGGGCGGCGTGCTGCTGCTCAGCTTTCATTCGCGAAACGTCTGGCAGCCCCTGGAAGACGCGGGTGCCGTCGAACGCGACGGGTTCGTGTTTCGCACTTCCGCCAAATTGCAGGGAATCCTTCCGGCGTGGTATCAAACGGCGTTTCAGAGCCAGCCGAGCATCCTGAGCGCGCTTTCGGCCCACTTCTCGGAGGTGACGTATCTGGAACGAAGTCTTGGCGATCAGGACATCGCCGTGGCGCGGAAACCCGGCCTGGATGTGGTCGCAGCTTTCATCATGCGGGAGGGAAAGGTCCTGATCTGCCAGCGCAAGCCGGGCGGCCGTCATCCGCTCAAGTGGGAATTTCCGGGCGGCAAGGTCGAGCCCGGCGAGGAACCACGCGCGGCCCTGGCGCGTGAGCTGCGGGAGGAACTGGGTGTCGAAGCCGCCATAGGCACAGAAATGGATTCTTACGAAGTCGGCTACCCGGATGGATTTCGCGCACGGCTGCGTTTTTACCGGGTGATGCGGTTCGAGGGTGAGCCTCGCAATCTGGATTTCGCGCAGATTGCCTGGGACCAGCCGGAGCGGCTGCCCAATTACGACTTTCTGGAAGGCGACGCTACTTTCGTTGCGCAGATCGCCCGGCAGGAACGGATACCGTCGCGTTGAGTGTGAATGGCGCGGACACGCGCGTCCCCACGCGGACGGTCATCGGCTGCTGGGTTCCCTCGGGGAAGCCTGAAGACAGGGTGAACTGCACTTTGACCACGTCGGAGTTGATCACGGGAGTGAGTGAGGTGGCGAGGTGATCCACGCCGCCAACGATGATATGAACCCCTGCGGCTGAAACCGAACCCAGCCGCGTTACCTCCAGGGTGATCACGTCACCGGGAACAGCCGGATGCCCGCCGTCGATGGGTCCGGCGGCGCCCGACGCGGCCTGGATGACCGGCGGCGGCGCATCTACGTTAAACAAGATGGGTGCGATCGGATCGCCATTGGGCGAAAGCAGGCGCAGGACTGTCGGGCCCAGCGGCGTTCCTGGAGGAACCACGGCACGAAGGGTCGAAGTGCTGCTATCGAACGTGTAATCGACTCTGGCTCCGTTCATCGTAAGCGGCCAGCCGGCCAGGTTGGCCGGCACGCCCGTAGCGGAAATTACCGCGGTGCCACCGGTGGGGATGCCGGGCAGGCCCGTCGCCAGGTTGAGAACCGGGACCCGCAGGCTCATCTGTGGAGTGCCGGCCGGCTGGATCTTCAGCCCGGAATTCAGCGTCACGGCCTGTATTCCCGTGGCGGCCGTCACCGTGAACAAGCCTGGCGTGGCAGCAGGACCGATCGAAATATTCAATAATGCCCGGCCGCGGTCCACGATCCAGGTCCGGCGCACAGCCACGTCACTCGATCCGAAACCGATCGTGGTCTGGCCCTCGGCGAAGTTTGTATGGAAGCCGTCCACTTCGATCATCGCGTCGGTTCCGGCGGTGAGCGTGCCGGGAAGGATCGACAGGGTCGGATGATCTGGAGATGCGTAGGTAAAGGTGGGCGGAGGAAGCGTGCCCATGGTCTGCATGGAAGTCTGTCCATCGCCCGTGAGGGCGTCGAGCACGGCGACGTGGCCGCCGATGGCGGGCGGTGCAGCCACGGTCAACGATCCGTCGTCATTCTTCTGGATCGCGAGGGCCGGTGCGCCGTCGAAGAGCACGCGCGTATCCGCAGCCAGGTTGTTGCCGGTCACAATCGCGGTGGCATTGCCCAGCCCGTCGCTGGATCCCGCGACGGAAGTGATCGACGGACCGGCCGAGGGCACAACGGTGAAGGCCGCCGGCAGGACGTACACATCATCCGGCGTGGTGACGGCCAGAGCGACGGGAGTGGGTTGGGCTACGGCATTCGCGTCCACCACCGAGTATAGATATCCGGCGGTGAAGTAGCCCAGGAACTCGGGTTCCATGCGAGCTGCCGGGCCGATGGTGCTCACTTTCAGGCCCGGGCGGACGGCCGCGGTGGTTCCAAGAAGCGTTCCCGGCGCATCGAACACCAGCCAGCCGCGAAATCCCGAGACCAGCGAAGGAGCATGAACGTAGGCTTCTTTCCCGGCCGGACCCAGGTAGGCCAGAATGTTCATGTCGTAAACCGTGGGACCGGAGCGCTGCTCCACGTCGAAAATCACATTCGAAACCACGGTTCCGGCGCTCACCAAGGTCGTGTCCGCCTGGGTCCAATCGCGCGTATGCGGGAAGAATTGCCCGGCGAAACTTGTATAGGCCGGGAAACTGCCGCCGTGAGAATCGGAAGGCGGCACGATGGCCGCCGGTGCGCCCTCGTCCTGGCGGGCGGGAGGCAGAGGCTGGGTGTACACGTAATAATCGCCCGGCGGGATGCCGTTGATGCGATAACTGCCGTCGGGATTCGTAAGCGTGGAGATGGCAGTCCCGTTGACGGAAAGGGCCACCACGCTCGCCATGTTCACCGCGTTCCCGTTCAATAGAACCTTGCCGGCGATGCTGCCGGTGGCTGCCGCGAATGCCGCGGCGGGATACAGCCCGGAGATTCCGGCGATATCGTCCGGCGCCAGCGGCCGCGCCTTGGTGGTCGCGCGGGTTCTGCTGGTGGACATGGTCGCCGACGCGGTGGAATGCTGCAAGCCCACGGTGTGCCCAAACTCGTGCACCATGGTGAGGAAGAAAGCTTCGGCATAGCTGCCTTGCCCTTTAATGGTCAAGTCGCTGCGCAATTGCAGACGTGATCGCAGGATCGGCACGAAGCCGGGACCTTTGGTCAGATCGCCCACATCCTTGGGCATGGAGGGCGTGGTCTGGGCCAGGATTCCCGGGGGCATGTCGTCGTCAAACACCACGTCGATGCCAGGCGCCGCCTGAGGCGCGCCGATGGCCGCGAATCCGCCGAAGCGCAGACGCAGGTCCGAAGTGGCCACGCCGTTCCAGCTTTCCGCCGCCAGCCGGATCTGGCTCACCAGCGCGTCGTAGTTATCGCCGTCCACCAGCTTGCCCGGCGCCTTATCCGAAATGAAAAACGAAATCGTTCTGTCCGGCAGCGTGCTCAAATCGAACTTTGCGGGATACGGCTGGGAAGTCGCATTGCCGGGATAAAAGATCCAGTAATAATAGGCGGACGAGACCGAAGAAAGCGATAACAGCATGGCCGCCAGAAGTGCGGCTCGCATCGCTATTTTGAGTCCGGAGCCCATGCCTTATTCAGCGCCCTCCCGGGTGAGGCGAAGCGCCTGCAAAACCTGTGTGCGCAGATCCTGCAGCCGCAGATTCATCGCCTGATCCTCGACCGGACGCCCGGATCGGTCGAGCATGAGCTCGGAAGCGGGAGGGCGCTGGACCAGGTCTCCGAAAACGCTGAATCGTCCCTGCGAGAGCCCGATCACCTGGGTCAGTCCGGAGCGGCTGGTCCACAAAAACAGGACGTACTCCTGACCGGATTTCAGCTCCGGAGCGCCGGTCACGTTCTGGCGGATTCCGTCGACCGCGCCGCCTGGCACCGCGACTTCGGTCGCATTCCGGGCGCCGGGTTTCCCCGAGGATTTCCAGGTTTCCAGCACTTGAAGCTGGAAGTAGGTATAGATCGCAGACCCCTGGTAGGCGCTACGGGACCCGCCTATGCGAACCCGCACAATCGAGGTTGACTGCCGGACCATATCGTCCAGCGTGAGCTGTTGGAGCGTGGTGGCACCGATCTGCGCGACCAGACCCACCAACAGGCCCAACGTGGCTGTCGAGCCAATCCGGAATGGGGAGGACACACGCATGCGTACCAGTTTCCAGACTCTCTGGTGCATGTCGCAGACCGAAGTTAAGCTCTGATAATGCGAGACTTAACTTCATTCAAGAGGGGCATTTTGTGGACCCTGGACACGGGCTTGAGACAGAATGGCACAATACGGCTTATTCTGCCTCGCCACGCACAAACCGGACGATCTCGAACATCGGCCGGCCATTCGAATCCGGTATCGTCCGGACCACTTCCTTGCGGTAACCCAGCGAGCGGGCTGCGCGTTCCAGACGGGCTCCCACGTTGGGGAAGAGCTCCTGCTCGCGAACGTGATCGAGGACCAGCGCATCGGGATCCTGCAGCATCTGCCGGATCCGGCCAAGTTCTTCCGGACTGGCGGAGTCTGTGACCAGCGGGGCATAGGAAATTTGAAGATTCAAACGGCCCTGGTGCAGAAGATTGAGATTCTCGAACAGGCCCCAGTCGATGAGATAGAGAGTTCGATCGGCGTACGCATCCAGACTATCGGAGAGCGGATACACCGCATCGGTATAGACTGTACTTGCTCCATTGCGTTCGAACTGCGCTGCGTACTGGTTCACCACCAGCAGATTCATGACGATCATGCCCACGCCTGCGATCCAGGCCAGAGGCCGCCAAGGCAGGGAAGCCAGTGCCAGGGCTACGAAGAGGATCGGAAAAGGCCAGAGCAGGACCACGTGATGAGCCGCCGTTCCGGCGCCGCGCGTGAGCGCCATCAGCAGCCAGGAGACCGCCATAAACACCAATGAAAATCGGGCTGCGCGATGCTTCCACCACCACGGCGCGGCGAGCAGCAGGAGTCCGAAAACGTAGTACATTCCGGTACGGCGATGCTCGCCCAGGTGTTCCCGGATCCAAACCGCGGCGCGGCCCCGAACCGACCGCGGAGATTTGGGATTCGGCCACCATTCTTCACCGACCATGTAAGTGAAAAGCGAATAACCGTTCGCGGCGCTCTCCACCTGAATCCATTTGCCGATGACGCTGTGCGGATCCAGTTGGGCGTTTTCCGTCACAGTGGCGTTGGAGTGCGACAGATTGAAGATCACCAGCGGCAGCACTCCGCAAAAGAACCCTGCGGTGGCCGCCAGCAGAGGGCGCGGCTTCAGGCAACGTCTGATCTCCGGCCAGAAAACCAGGACTCCTCCTGCGATCAAGCCGCCGAGGGCCCAGACAAAGACCGCCTTGTTCCAGAGAGCCAGACCCCAGCACAGGAACCCCGCCGTAAGGCTCCACAGGGGAGTCCGCGGGCCCCCCTGGGTGGCGAAACGGTATACCAGCCAGCAGCCGGTCACAAGCAAAACATGTTCTATCGCCACCGGCCCCCAGTCGAAAGTATTCGTAAGCAGGAAAACCGGGTCGGTGGCCAGCAGGAAAGCCCCGATGGCGGCTGCTCTGGTTCCTCCGGATGCCTGGGCTAAGCGAAAGAAAATGAAGACTGTAATCGCGCCCAGCAGAACCACGGGGAAGCGCAGCGTCCACGATCCGGACCCCAAAATCCGGAAGATCGGCCAGTAGAGTAACGTTTTCAGCGAGCCGATGTAGCTGATAACCATCAGGGACATGGAGTTAGGCCACCAGGGGAGCTGTAAGTCCTTGCTAATATGGGGGAAAAGAGGCACGGAAAAAAGAGCCTCATCGGCCTGAATTCCCGCGTAAGGAATCATGATGGCCCCCAGCAGGACAAAAAGGACGCTTGCGGCCAAACCGATGCGGCTTTGGACGGGGGCCATGATATGATCCGGGCGGCTGGAATCCAGGTCGAGAATTTTCCGGGGTTACCAGGACAGTATACGTTAGCGGCAGTCAGGTTTACACAATAGCGCTGTGTCTGGAATAATTTACAGCCCGGGAAGGCCCGGAAAGGCGGGATTTGCAGCGTTGAGGGTAATGTTTCTAGGGGCGCATTCCGATAGGAACACTCATTGGTACCTGAGGGTAAAAGAGGTGCCAGGAGCCGCAAAACGGTCTCCTTTGAATTAGTGGCACTGAGATTGCTTGCAAAGCTGAGAAGATTATGGTATCGTCTTTTGAAAAGCTCCGTTGCCGAAGTTTTGAGGTTGGGCACCCTGGGGTGGTCGCTACCTCGATGGGTCTCCACGTAGTGCCAAGCGGACTTGCCACTTGGCATATCCATAAGCTCCTTGAAGACAGAAGGATGGGAAAGCGTGAACCTTTTTGGTTCATGTTGCGTCCAATGGCTTAGCGAGAAAGCAACGAACGATTTTTGAGATAGACGCGATAGTTAAAACGAACGGTCAAGACAACAAAAAAAAGAATGACCGGAGATTGGAGAGGGCAGATAAGATGACAAAGAGTGAGTTGAACAAATACCGAAACGTGCTGGAGGCCAAGCAGGCAGAGCTGGTCCAACTGGTGCGGAATCGCGACGGAATCGCGATCGAGAAAAGTCCGGATGCGCTGGACGAAGTGCAGCATGCCGCCGAGCGGGAACTGGCGATTCGCAACCTGGATCGCGAGTCCAATCTTCTGCGGAACGTCCGCGCAGCATTGCGCCGCCTGGAAGAAGGTGGGTTCGGTGTGTGCCTGCATTGCGAAGAGGACATCAGTCCCAAACGCCTGGCGGCTGTGCCGTGGACGGCGTTTTGCATCCAATGCCAGGAAATCGCCGACCGCAGCAGCCAGGGCGACAACGCCGACGATCTGGACGAACTGCTGGTCAACGCCGCCTAAACAAGGAGCCTCTCTTTTCTCTGTCGAGGGCGCGGACCGCGTGTGGCAACATGCGACCGCGCCCTTGTTGTTTCCGCTTCGGCCCAGCCCCGCCCGTTAGGCCGGGGGCAATACGCGGATGAAAGAAATCATCCGGCCGGCGCGATCGTGATCGCGGCGCCAGGAAAAGAATTGCGCGGGATTGCAGAACGTGCAGCCGCCGACCTGCTCAATGTGGTGGGGAGCAAGTCCGGCGGCGATCAGCTGAGACCGATTCTCGGCAGCCAGATCGAGACGCCCGGCATCCCCCTTACCGAATCTCCGGGCAACGTCCAACCCGACTTCGTAACAACAGGGTCCGATTCCGGGACCGATCGAGGCATAGACGTGGCGCGGGTCCGTTCCGAATTCGCTGTGCATGCGGCTGAGTGACGACAGGACGACACTGGCGGCGGTCCCACGCCATCCGGCGTGAGCGGCGGCGACGCTGCGCGTGGCGGGGTCGGCCAGCAAGATCGGAAAACAGTCCGCCGTGCGCACCGAGACGGCCAGGCCAGGCGCGCGGGTGACCAATGCGTCGCCTTCGCCCGCGCAGCCAGCCTGATCGGCCGCCAATACCAGGTTGGAATGAATTTGTTTCAGGCTGGCCATGGCCGCCTGATCGAGAAGGGAATCTCGTGTGCCGAAGCCGTGTTGAACCCAGCC
>DATIRX010000421.1:0-8526 GCA_035469225.1 Bryobacteraceae bacterium | reverse complement strand
AGCGCCTGGGTAGACTACTTCTGGTACAAGCCCGGACAAAACACGCCGGGGCGGAAAGAGGCCTTCGTGCGGAAGGTGCAATTTGGCCAGGAGACGTATGTCATCGGTTCGGGCCTGTATGTGGATCAGGAGTGAGTCTTTGTGGTCCGCAATGTGGTGATTCCCAAACGTTAGACAGAGGGGTTTGCATGAAATCATTGGACTCCAAACTCAATGTGGCGACCTCGCGGCGAGCCTTGTTCGCGCCCGGGCTTTTAGCTTTGCTCACGCCGACTTTTGCGGCAAAAGCCGGCAAGCCCGACGCGAACATTACCGTGGGAGGGCTCTTTTCGTTAACCGGCAACTCGTCCGATTTAGGAAACCAATGCAGCTTGATGATGAAGATCGCCTCGGGTGATCTGGCTCCGCTCCTGCAGGACTACAATGCGTCTCCTCCCGCTAAGGAGCAGGGCGTCGCGTTCGAGTTGCTCGTGGAAGACACGCAACTTGATCCCCAGAAAGCCGCGACAGCCGCTGCCCGCCTGATACACCGCGGAGCTCAGTTCCTGATCGGCCCGCAAACCAGCGCCGAAGTCAGCCAGGTCAAGACGATCACCGATGCGGCGGGCATCGCGCTCATTAGTCCGGGGAGCACGGCTTCAACGCTTTCCATACCGAACGATACGGTGTTTCGTTTCGTTCCGGATGATACGCTCGAAGCCAAGGCGGTGGCTCAAGTGGCGGCCAGCGAAGGCATCCAGGCGATCTGCCCGGTATGGCGCGGCGACGATGGCAACCGGGGACTGGTGAATTCATTGAAGCAGTTCGGGCCCGGTTTGGGAATTGCCGTTTCTCAGGGATTGGAATTCCCCGCATCCGGCGCGAATTTTGCGTCTCTGGCGAGCAGCCTAGCTGGGATCGTGGCGACGCTCAAAGCGACTAGCAGTCTGAATCAGATCGCGATCTTTCTGGCGGCGTTTGACAGAGGAGCCGATCTGTTAAGTGCTGCGAGTGCGTTTCCCGATCTCGGCGCCATCAAATGGTACGCAGGCGATGGCGTGACGTTAAGCAGTGCTTACCTGGCGCCCGGACCCGCGCAGTTTGCCTCAGCCACCCGTTTGCTCGCTCCGAGTTTAGCGCTGCCAGCGGAGGCAAAACGGTTGGTCGATCCGGTGCTGGCACAGACGGCGGCGGCCGGAGTGCCGTCTCCTGTTCCATTCGCGTTCGCGGCCTATGACGGCTTCGTTTGCGCGACGCTTGCCTGGTTGCTCGCCAGCGGCTGCAGAACGAAGGTGAGAAACATTCTGCCTGAAGTCGCCAAGATGCATTTCGGAACCACAGGCTGGACTCGGCTCAATACTGCGGGCGATCGCGCGATCGGAACTTTCGAGTTCTTTGGGATCGTCAACGCGATGGGTTCCTGGCAGTGGAAGGGGCTGCTTAGCGCTGAGGTCAGCAACTAAGCCGGCCAGACTCCTTGCGTTAAATGGCAGGGGAGCGCAGCACGCTGCCTACATTTGCGCAGACCAGCCGATCTTCTCTTTCGGGCGAATCAGCGGACTTGCGGAAAACCGAGATCGACGCGGCTAGTCGCCGCGTCGGGCCAGCGGCTCGTCACCACCTTCGCGCGAGTGTAGAATTGGACGCCTTCCGGACCGCACATGTGGAGATCTCCGAACAGCGAAGCCTTCCAGCCACCGAAGCTGTAATAGGCAACGGGCACGGGAGTCGGCACATTGATCCCAACCATTCCAGCCTCCACATCGAATTGGAACTGCCGTGCTGCGCCGCCGTCGCGCGTGAAAATCGCGGTGCCGTTCCCATAGGGATTCCCATTCACAAGGCACAGCGCCTCATTGTAAGTATCAACTCGTGCAACGGTCAATACCGGCCCGAAGATTTCGTCGTCAGAGCAGCGCATCCCGGGCTTCACATGATCGATCAGCGAAGTTCCCAGAAAGTGCGGCCCCAGCGCGCTGGCCGGATGATCGCGTCCATCCACAACGACGGTGGCGCCCTCGGCAGCGGCACCCGCCAGGTAGGCGGCGACACGCTCGCGGTGTTCGCGCGTGATCAGCGGCCCCATCTCGTTGCCGGCTTCCAGTCCCGGTCCGATCCTGATCTTCGCCATGCGCTCGCGGATCGCCTCGATCAGAGGGTCCGCCACGTTCCCGACGGCGACGACCACGGAAACTGCCATACAGCGCTCACCGCCCGATCCGAAAGCCGCCGAGACTGCGGCATCGGCCGCCATCCCGATATCCGCATCTGGAAGCACCAGCATGTGGTTCTTGGCACCGCCCAGCGATTGAACCCGCTTGCCGTAGCGCGTCGCTGTTTAGTAGATCGCCTTGGCGACCGGAGTCGAACCGACGAAGCTGATCGCCTTCACGTCCGGGTGCTCCATCAGCCGTTCGACGGCGAGATGATCCCCCTGAACCACGTTGAACACGCCGCCCGGAACCCCTGCCTGCTGCAGCAATTCCGCTAACAAAAGGCTGACGGACGGATCGCGTTCGCTGGGCTTTAAGACGAACGTGTTTCCGCAGGCGATGGCGCTCGCGAACATCCATATCGGGACCATCGCCGGGAAATTGAATGGCGTAATTCCGGCGACCACACCGAGCGGCTGGCGGATCTGATAGACATCCACCCCAGCGCTCGCCTGTTCGCTGAAGCCGCTCTTCAGCAGATTCGGGATGCCGCAGGCGAACTCGACGTTTTCCAGGCCGCGCGCGACCTCGCCCATCGCATCGGCCAGCGTCTTGCCGTGTTCGAGCGTAATCTTTTCCGCAATCGCGCGCCGGTTGACGTGGATCAATTCGCGGAGCTTGAACATCACCTCCGCGCGGCGCGAGAGCGGGGTCGCCCGCCATGATCGAAATGCCGCTTTGGCGGACGCCACCGCCAGATCCACTTCCGCGACAGAGGCGAAACCGACCAAGACCTGCTGCTCGCCCGTTGCCGGGTTCCAGACTGTTCCAGACCTGCCGGAAGTGGACTGGACCGCTTCGCCGCCGATCCAATGACTGATCGTTTTGACGGTGATTGCCGAGGCGCTCATAAGTGCTCCTTCAGCGGCTCAATCGAGGGAGCCGGTCTTTCCTTTCAGCTCCACCAGGATTTGCTCCACTGGCTTCTCACCCATCACCACGCCTCTATGCTGTATCGCGGGACGCCAACGCACTTCGCCGGCTTTTCCGGTAACAGTCTGGGTCTTGCCGTCGGCGGTTGTTACGATCACGTTTAAATCGGTCAAGAGCACCTGCACATTATCCGGATGCCCGTGCATAGGCAGATCTCCTGGGCGGCGGTACTCACGGAGGACGCGCATCTGCTCATTTTCAAACTCGATTTTGTGGTGCTCCGGATCGACGGCGACAGGATCGGGCGAGCCCGCTGGTCGTGTTGAGGCGGGCTGCTTGGGTTCAACAATGATGCCCTCCATCGGGTGGTTGGTGAGGTTCTTGACTGCATGGCTGCCAGCCTGCCGCCAGGCCACCGATCCGGCTTTAGCCTGGACCTCGGAGACCTTGGCGTGCGGCTCCGTTACCTTTCCGTGATAATCGGTCAGGCAGATGTTCAGGTTGTTCGGATGAGAATGATGGAGAGTCGTATCGCCGGCAGCGACGAACCACCGCACCACCCGCACCTGGTCGTTTTCAAACAAGACCTGGTGGTGTACGGGATCCACTTTGACAGAATCAAGATCGTTTGCTACGAGTGTCGAAATCATAAAAATCACCTCTACGCCTGCCAGCCGTTTCTCTGGCTCGCTTTTGGTTGATGCCAACGCATTTTCAGTCCCAGCATTCCATGTGCCATCGGAAAGACCTTGGATCTAATTGAATCTGAAGGGAGTTCATAGAATCGAACCCGGCCGCTGCGTGTTGTGACACAGGGCGTGAAGCGAAGTGCCCATGGCGCTCAGCCTCGTCGCGAGATCGGGGTTTCATGGAACAAGATATCGGCAAATCACGCATGTTTGTGGGCAATGGCGCAGATAGCATCAAGCTGAGTAAATGGCTACCTAGGTGCAGAGGCTGGGCTAGGTGGATGCCATGTTCCCGATGAAATGCCTGTGCAGTCTAATTGCGATCAGCTTGGCCAACTCGGCCAGGGCAGGTGCGAATACGCCTACTGCGCGCATCGACGAGTTGAGGCAGTCCTTCAACAGCGCTTACAACGCTGGGAACGCGGCAGCCATCGCCGGCCTGCTTGCCGAGGACGCTGTCTGGATGCCACCGGGGGAGCCGGCTGTTGTGGGCAGAAGCGCCATCCGGCAGCGATATGCGACCCAGTTCGCCAACACTCATTCGTTTTTTACGCTCAATCCCGGAGACATAAATGCACTCGCCGACCTGGCATGGCTCCGCGGGACCTACCAGCGCGTAGATACCCCGATTGTAGGCGGCTCCTCAACAATGACCACCGGAAAATACCTCATGACCTTGAGGCGCGAGCGCGGCGACTGGAAGATCATTAACGATTGCTGGAATTCCGATGAGACTCCCGAGCAAGTGGATGCGCGAATCGCGCTCCACGCCATCCGCGCCCTCGCTGAGTGGAGATTGCGCGATGTTGCCAGCATGCTGAGCCTGATCGTGAATACGGACCAGGTGAGGAGCGGCGTCTGGGACAACATGATAGGAGTGCTGCAGGGCCTCGCCGCCACCCATATTCCGGCGAACGCGATCTGGTTCGTGAGACCCGACGGCTTCTATTACACCGTCGAGCAGGGGTCCACCGGGCTTAACTTGTCTGATCGTCCCTACTTCCCCGGCCTGATGGCCGGTCAAAGCGTTCTGGGCACCCTGGTGATCAGTCGTTCGACCGGTAAGCGTTCGGTGATCATCGCCGAACCGGTGCGCGTCGCGAATCTGGTGATCGGCGCGGTCGGGGTTTCCTATTCGGTGGACCAGCTCTCACTGGAGATCGATAAGACGATGCAATTGCCTCCTGCAGACGTTTTCTATGCCCTTGATATGAACGGCCAGACGGCTCTCCATCGCGATGCAGCTTTGATGTTCGAGTACCCCTCAGATATGGGCTCGGAGAGTTTGACTGCTGCCGTTGCCCAAATGCTCTCCGAGGCAAGCGGCGCGGTCGAGTACATTTTTCGTGGTATGCACAAGACCATATTCTTTGAGAAATCCTCAGCCCTCGGATGGGTATTCGCGCTCGGATTCAGCGAGCCCGCGACCCCAGACATGCGTTGAGGGGGTTAGGCGCATCGATCACCACAAGCGCGTTGTGGAAGCCTTTCACTTCACTTGCTTTGGGAAGGACTGACCTTGCTCTTGTTCGGCTGCGGGCAGTGAAAAGTGCCATTGCACAAGTTGCCAGCTACCGTCTTGGTGGGACAAACTTAGCGAATCCGTCACATGCCGCCTTCCGTGGGCGACAAGATTGGAAGATTTGAAGTCCTGTTCCTGCTCGGCGCGGGCGGAATGAGGCGAGGCGTACCGCGCCACGCACCCGCGAGGCGCGGGAATTCCATACTGCAGCACCTCCTCGTCGGAGTCTACTTCACCCCCTTGCTGCAGCGCTTTCATAGCATCACTATCGGTAGTCTACTTGAGCGCCAGTGCGGCCTTGCACGCTTGACGCGCGCGCCGTTTTTCCCACTGGCAGATTGACGAGCACGAACTGGAGTATCGGGGCGATCGTTCACGCTCACAACCTCGGCTCGATTCACAACCCGAAGCAGTGTCGTCCGTCTACTTATTTCTGGCCCGCCGATTTCTGCTTGGCTTCCAGGTCGCCCACGTAGTGAGTCGCGTCCCGATCCTCGCAGACCGACTCCAGGAGCTCGGTATCGCGCATCAACTGCTGCGTCACGCGGACAGTAAATGGTTCCGTATACGCCTTCGGATCCTCGATAGTGACGTCGATTTGCAGAGTGCCAAAGTTGAGGCGCGTGAAGCGTTCCACCATTTTTCCGCTGCTTGTCAGCGGACTACCGTTCACATCCAGCCAAACGTCATCACGGAATCCCACGGTGGTGACCACTAGGGTGTCGCCTTCCCACTTGCCCACCGAGTAGCCATACCACCAAGGCGCAAGCTGCGGACCCACCTCCGGCAGAGTCTGGCCATTGGTAAGGATCTGGCGGACGTCGTTGTTGGCGTTGTACATAATCACAATCGTCCCTGGCCCTTGCACGATCTTCTTCTCAAACGGATGTGTGTGGAGCTGCATCAGCCCCAGCGGCTTACAGTGGGCGTCGGGGTTGTCCTTGCTGTTGTTCGCCTTACGCTCGTCCCGCGTCTTCCGTCCCCATTCCGTGTAAGGAAGTCCATTCTCAAAGCCCGCGCCCAGATCGCCGAACTGCGCCGCGGGCGGCTCGCCAGGCGCACGCGCCGGCGCGGCATTGCCCTTGCCCTTCCCTTTTAAGTTGCCGAAATTCAAGCGCATCGGCTGCCACAGACCCGAAAGTTCGGGATGTCCGTCCGGCGCCTTCGGCGCAGGCGCCTTCAAGTCGAGTTCACCGCTCTCGGTTCTGGGCCCGTCGGTGCGGTGTTCCGGCCACTGTGCAAGCACTATGGTCACGCCGGCAAACAGCGCCAACAAGGCCGCCGACGTTATGGGAATGCTGTTGTTGTATCTCATCTGCATCTTCGACTCACCCCAGCTCTCTTCTTTCTTGTCCCGCATTGAGTACTGATACTGGTGTGCTTCACATCATACGACGCCCTAGGTTGGGACACCAGTCGCTACCGATCTTGCTCCCCATCGGGCGAGTTCCATGGAAGTGCATATGGTTAACGCGAAGGTATCCGCACAAGTGGACACAGCCCGCTCGACTGCGTGCGCGGAGTGTCTAACCTGGACAAAGGCGTTGGAGCAGGCCTGGAAACGGCGCTATGGGAACGCTTCCGTGATGGGATATAATTCGGCTGCTAACGTCATCCAGTGGAGGAGGGCCACGATGTCCGTGTCCAGGACGAAACGATTCCTCAAAATCGCGCAGGCACTCGGCGCAGCAACGGCGCTTCTTGCTCTTGTGGAGCAGCCAGCGACGACCCAGCAAGGCGCAGCCACAGGTTCCAATGACGGGAACTGGCGCAGCTATGGCGGCGATATCGCGAACACCCGCTACTCGCCCCTGAATCAGATCGACGCCAGCAATTTCTCTAAGCTCCAGCTGGCCTGGATCTTTAACACCGCTAATCTGGGTCCGACGCCAGAGACGAATCTGGAATCGACTCCGCTGGTGATCGATGGGGTGTTCTATTCCACGGCCGGGGACCGGCGCGATGTGGTCGCGCTGGACGCCGCCACAGGTGAGCTTCTGTGGACCCATCGCGAAGATGAAGGAAAACGCGCTCAGGTCTCGCCCCGGCGTCTCTCCGGCCGCGGCCTAGCCTATTGGGCCGATAGCACCCCAGGTAGCGATGACAAGCGGATCATCTACTTCACGACGGGATATCGCATGATCGCGCTAAACGCCAAGACCGGCCTCCGGATTCCCAGCTTTGGCGTGGACGGAGCCGTCGATCTCAAACAGGATGACGATCAGGAAATCGATCCACTCAGCGGGGAAATCGGCATTCATTCGACTCCTGCGATCGGCAGGAACACCATCGTGGTGGGCGCGGCTCATCGTCCGGGCGGCGTGCCCACCAGCAAAACGAACGTCAAAGGCTATGTCCGCGGATTCGATGTCCGCACGGGGAAGCGCAAGTGGATCTTCCATACCATTCCGAAGCCCGGCGAGTTTGGATTCGACACGTGGCTGCAGGATTCCTGGGCCTACACCGGCAATACAGGGGCCTGGGGAGAGAGTTCGATCGACGAGGCTCGAGGAGTCGTCTATGTCGGGGTCGAGGCGCCCACGGGGGACTTCTATGGGGGACCGCGCCCCGGCAACAACCTTTTCGGGGAGAGTCTCGTAGCGCTAGACCTGGAAACTGGCCAGCGCAGGTGGCACTACCAGTTCGTCCATCACGGCATCTGGGACCATGACAACCCTTCGCCGCCGATCCTGGCAAATGTCCAGATCAAGGGCAAGCAGGTCCCCGTTGTTGCGCAGCCCAGCAAGCAAGCGTTTCTGTATGTGCTGAATCGTGAAACCGGCGAACCGGTGTGGCCCATTGAAGAGCGTCCGGTGGAGAAAGGCAACGTTCCAGGCGAGTGGTATTCGCCCACGCAACCGTTCCCAACGGCTCCGCCAGCCTATGAGATTCAGGGTGTCGATGAAAGTGTGCTGATCGATTACACTCCGGAGCTGCACAAAGAGGCCCTGGATATCGTGAAGCACTACAAGATGGGTCCGATCTTCACCCCGCCCGTGGAGAGCAAGGCCGAAGGTCCATGGGCGACGCTGGTTTCATCACTGTCGGGCTCCAACTGGATGGGCGGCTCGATCGATCCCGAGACCGGCGTTGTGTATGTCGGCTCCAGCCGGGGGATTATCGGCATGGGCTTGATTCCCTCCGGCACTCGTTCCGATGTCGGGTATATTTCCGGCCGGGCGCCGGGCGCGCAGGGGCAGCTGACCGTGAAAGGGCTGCCGCTGGTGAAGCCGCCCTATTCGCAGATCTC
>DATIRX010000420.1:0-5647 GCA_035469225.1 Bryobacteraceae bacterium | reverse complement strand
CTCAGTGCGGCTTCTGCCAGAACGGGCAGATCTTGACAGCCAAGGCGCTCCTGGACAAGAATCCCCGTGCCACGGATGCTCAAATCCGCACGGGGATGGCGCGAACGTTGTGCCGCTGTATGACGTATTCCCGCATTCAGAGGGCCATCAAGCTGGCGCAAAAGAAAATCATCGCGGATGGGCCTGCGGCCGCCCAGGAGGTGGTCGCATGACCGCCTTCACGAAGGTTCCTCCCCAGATCGAAGAAGTATTATCGCGCAGGAATTTTCTGCAAAGCGCGGGCGCGCTGGTGGTGAGCCTGAGCCCGCTGGTCAGCCTCACGGAAACCCCAGCGAACGCGCAAGCCGCGGCGGCCGCGGGTCCCTATCCCGATCCCAACTTCAGACAGCTCGACGCGTGGATCGTCATTCACCAGAACAACACCGCCACCTTCTTCGTCGGGAAGACCGATTGCGGCCAGGGAACCGGGACGTCCTTCCGCCAGATGATGTCCGATGAACTGGATATCGCCTATGACAAAACCAGTCTCATCATGGGCAGCACCGACGTCACCGTCGATCAGGGCGGATCGGGCGGCTCGGATGCGATCCAGACCGATGGCTGGCCCATGCGGCGAGTAGCGGCCGAGGCCCGGCGCGTGCTGCTCGAAATGGCCTCCCAGCGGTTGGGGACGCCGGTCGACCAGCTTGCGGTCAGCGAGGGAGTAATCTCGGTTAGAGCCGATCCATCGAAGAGAGTCACTTACGGCGAACTGGTGGGCGGCAAGCGGTTCAATGTCGCTCTGACCGGGAATAATGTTGACGCGACCACGGGCGTGGCCAAGGTGAAGACGGTACAGCAGCTCAAGATGGTCGGCCAGTCGCCGCAGCGCTATGACATTCCTCCCAAGGTGGACGGGTCACTCAAATGGGCCGTGGACGTGAAGGCTCCCGGCATGGTGCATGCGCGCAACGTGAAACCGCCGGTGGCCGGCGCCAAACTGATCAGTATCGACGAGTCTTCAGTCCGGGGTCTCCCGGGATTCGTCAAGGTGGTGAGCAAGGGCAACTATGTCGCCGTGGTGTGCGAGCGGGAAGAGCAGGCGATCAATGCCGCGCGGCAACTCAAGGTCAACTGGGAAAAACCCTCGACGGCGCCTTTCCCGGCATCCGAAGATCTGTTTAAATACATGCGCGCGGCCAAGCCCACGTCGAGCGCGAGGCCGAGCGTGGTGGGTAACCCCGACGCAGCGCTGGCCGGGGCGGCCAAATTGATTGAGGCCGAATACGATGTCCCCTTCCAGGGACACACGGCCATCTCTCCGGCGCATGCCATGGCCGATCCGTCCAACGGACAGATGACCATCTATTCCAATGACATGAAGTCCTATGGCATGCGGAATGGCGTCGCCCAATTTCTGGGCATGCCACGCGAGCAGGTCCGCGTGGTCTGGATGGAGGGGCCGCAGGGATACGGACGCACGGCCGCCGACGATGCAGGGTTCGAAGCGGCCTACATCGCCAAGGAGATCGGCCGTCCGGTTCGCGTTCAGTGGATGCGGCAGGAGGAAACGGCGTGGGACACCAAGGGTCCGGCGTTCACCTTTAAACTGCGCGGAGGACTGGATGCCCAGGGCAACCTGGTTGCATTCGACTACGATTCGCAAGCCTGCGACTACAATCACGTTGGTTACAATGAAGCCGATACCGTGCTGATCGCTCAGCTCATGGGAATCCGGCGCACCCCGCCGAACCCGGGCGGAGGGGCGACGCCCAACGAAATGTACGCCATTCCGAACCGGCGTATGACCAGCCAGGTGGTGAGCCTCCCGCTGGTCTGGGAGACGCCTGTTCGTACCGGAAACCTGCGGGATCCCAACGGTCCACAGGTGACCTTCGCCGCCGAATCATTTATCGACGAGCTGGCGGCGGCGGCCAAAGCCGACCCGGTCGAGTTCCGCCTGCGGCTGCTCACGGGCACCACCACGGACGACGCCCAGTTTAAGCGGGCGCGCTCCATCGCCTGCATCAAAGCGGCGGCCCAGGCCTATGGCTGGGACACGCGGCCTTCGCCAAGACGGGTGGCTTCCGGCGACATTCTCACCGGGCGCGGCATCGCCTACAGCTTCCGCAGCCAAACAGTGGTCGCGGAGATCGCCGAAGTGGAGGTGAATCGCAAAACCGGCCATGTGTGGGTCAAGCGCCTGGTCTGCGCGCATGACTGCGGTCTGGTGATCAACCCTCAAGCCCTGCGCGGCACCGTCGAGTGCGGCATGCTCCACTCGGTGAGCCGCGCGCTCCATGAGGAGGTCACTTTCGACACCGAAAAGGTCACCAGCTTGGATTGGAACTCTCATCCCACCCTCACCCACATGGACGCGCCGGCTCAGATCGACGTCGTGCTGGTGAACGGCGACCCCAATCCGAACAGGCCTGACCTTCCACATTATGGAGCCGGAGAGACCACCTGCAAGCCGACGCTTGCGGCCATTGCCAATGCGATCTACGATGCGACCGGAGTTCGGATCCGCCGGGTTCCCTTCCGAGATGCCCGGGTGCTTGCAGCCCTTAAGGCTGCCGGCGTGTAACTCCGGCGGGTAACTGTGGACGACGTGGAAGCGCGGTCGCGGTGGCTTACGGTTGGACAGAATCACTGCGAACGGGAACGATCTTGGCGCCCTCCTGCGCAGCGTCACCAGGAGCGGCGAGAATCGTGGTCCCCTCCGTCACACCCTGAACAATCTCGACGCGATCGCCGTAGTCCCGCCCGATCACGACCTTTTGCAGGTGGATGACGTCATTTTCCACTACGGCCACTTGCGCGCCATCCGCGCGGACGATCAGGGCCAGAGCGGGAATCAACAGGGGCGGATTCGATCGTGCGCCGCTCAAGTCGACTTCGGCATACATGCCGGGGAATAAAGCACCATCGGCATTCGGTACGGCGACTTCCACCAGCATCGTACGGCTGGATGGATCGAGCGCGTTCGCCGTACGTGCAACGGTGCCGGGAAACCGCCGGCCGGGAAAATTCGTGAGCGTCAATTGGGCGGTCTGTCCGACATGAACCGAACCGGCATTGGCCTGCGGGACATTCACGTAACTGCGAAGCGTCCCTGTTTGCGCGATGCGGAAGAGCAAAGTGCTGCCGGTGTTCACCAGTGCGCCGACATCCACATTGCGTACGGTGATGACGCCATCGAAGGGAGCCTTCACAACCCGGTACCCTTGAACCTCCTGCAGACGCGCCACGTTGGCCTGGCTGGCGGCTACGTTGCTGCGCTGCGCCAAAACGGCCTTCTCGAGCGCCTGTACATTGGCATTTTGCGAAGTGAGCTGCGCCTGATACTGATCGTTCTCCTGTTGTGAGACGACGCCTTGCGCGACCAGCGTCTTCCATCGCTCCGCCGTGACGCGAGCCAAGTCGCGATTGGATTTGCCCTGTTCCAGACTGGCCTGCGCTTGTTCCAGCGACGCCTGGGCTTGGGCGACGGCCGCCTCGGCCTGGCGGATCTGCTGGTCAAGCTCCGGGGCGTCGATCTCCGCCAGCGGCTGCCCTGCGCGAACACGATCGCCCAGGTCCACATAGCGGGTCTTCAAGTAGCCGTCGGCGCGGGCGAGAATGGGGGCTTCGGTCACAGCTTGCAGGGTCCCCGGCAGCCTGAGGCTGCTCTGGATGGAGGAGCGGCCGACGCGCATCACTTCCATGCGCGGCAGGTCTTTGCCGCGCTCTTGGGATTCGGCGCGGACCAGTGCTTCGCGTCTTTGAAGGGGAATGTATCCCGCGACAAACGCTCCTGCAAACAGCACCACTAAGCCCAACAGGAGCGCGATGATCGTGATCGCGGACGGCCTCCAGCGTTTGGGCGGAGGCGCCGCGTGCCCTTCCTTCTGCTCACGAAGCTGCCGCTTGAGGTCGTCCACCTGCTGACGCAGCTGTTGCTCGGTTTCAGAGCCAGTTTGATGAGGGTCGGTGTAGTTCACTTAGGCTCTTTCCAGCAAATCCCATTCCGATTCCAGAGCTTCGGTTCGCTCTTCGTCTTCCAGCCGCCGCGACTGATCCACCGGCGCCTTCGTGCGCAGGTAAGTGTAGAAGATCGGAACCACGAACAGCGTCGTGATCGTGGCGCCCATGAGACCGCCGATCACAGCGCGGCCGAGGGGCGCATTCTGCTCCCCGCCCTCGCCCAGCCCAAGCGCCATGGGAAGCATGCCCAGAATCATGGCGGCGGCCGTCATCAGGACCGGACGGAGACGCGCGTGGCCGGCCGACAGCATGGCATCGCGAGCCAGCGGAATGGTGGCACGCTGGTCATTCGCAAACGTGACCATCAGGATACTATTGGCCGTCGCCACCCCGACGCACATGATGGATCCCATGAGCGAAGGGACGCTCAAGGTGGTGCCGGTAACAAACAGCATCCACAGAATGCCCGCGATCGCGCCTGGCAGCGCGGTCAGAATGATGAAAGGATCGAGCCACGACTGGAAGTTGACCGCCATCAGCAGATACACCAGCACCACGGCGAATATCATCCCCAAGGCCAGCCGGACGAACGAGGTCTGCATCGTCTCATACTCGCCGCGCAGACTCAACGTTGTACCGCGCGGCAGGTGCGCCTGCTCATCCTTCATGATTTTCTCGACTTCGCTGCCCACGCTGCCCAAATCGCGGCGATCGACGTTAGCGTACACATCGAAGACCGGCGTGACGTTGTAGTGATTGATGATGACGGGGCCGTGGCCGCGTTCGACATCCACCAGATTGGAGAGAAGCTGCGTCCCGCTCGGAATGGCTCCCGGGTTTCCATAAGCCTGCGACGCCCCGCTCGGAGAGGAGCCAACGGAGGCGTTCCCGGCAACGGACAAGCCGGCCAGCGAGCCTGCGGTCGTCGTATTCACCGCGTTGGTCGCAGCCGTGATGGGCGTGCGCAACAATTCGTCCATGGAATCGATCCGATACGGCGACGTCTGCACGCCTACGTTGTAACTGACGCCGTTGGCCGGGTTCAGCCAAAAGTTGGGAGCCACCTGATTATTTCCGCTGAGCGAGATCAGCATGCTGCTGGAAACGTCACGCTCGGTCAGTCCCAGCTGTCCGGCTTTTACACGGTCTACGCTCATGTTCAACTGGGGCTGGCTGAACACCTGGTGAATATGAACGTCGGCCGCGCCGGGGATGTGCGTGATCCGGTCCCGCAGCCGCTGTGCGACTTTGAAGTTGTTTGCGGCGTCCCGTCCCACGATCTGCAAGTCGATCGGAGCGGGCAGGCCGAAATTCAGAATCTGGTTGGTGATGTTGGCGGGCTCGAAAAAGAACGTCATGTCGGGGAATCGCTGGTTGAGGCGCTTGCGAAGAACCACCTCGTAGTCCCGAACCGGTCCATGCTTCTCGCGACTCAAGGAGATCAGGATCTCTCCGTCCGTTGCGGCAATATTGGGCACGTCGCCCTGAGCAATGCTCCCCCAGGCGTTGGGGATCCCGATGTTGTCGAGAATCGTTTCGATTTCGCCCGCAGGCAGTGCGCTGCGGATTTCCTGTTCGACTTCGGCGAAACGAACTTCCGTCTGCTCGATTCTGGTGCCCGGAGCGCTGCGGGCGTGCAGGCGCAACTGGCCGGCATCCACGCTAGGGAAGAAATCGCGGCCCACCATCCGTGCCAGCCACA
>DATIRX010000419.1:0-4139 GCA_035469225.1 Bryobacteraceae bacterium | reverse complement strand
CAGCCCGTTGCAGACGGTCGATCGCCCGCGCAAACTGCCCTGCGGACGTCAAGCCCGAAGCAAGCTTTTGCAGCGCGACCAGGGAGTTCGGCCCGCGGCGGACGGCTTCCTCATAAAGCGGCAGCGCTTTCTCATTGTGTCCGCTATCATTCCAAGCGTCGGCCAGGTGCAGGTAATATTCGAAGCGGTCGGGATGATGCTTCTCGATGGCTGCCGCCAGCTGCCTGGTTCCTTCCGTCAGAGTGCTCTTTTGGCTCACCTGCGCGATCGCGAGGTACAGCTCGTTCGCCGGGCTTTCCGGCACTTGGGGGGGATAGTACAGCTTGACTTCGCCGCGGTAGCTGTTCTCATCGGTCTCGTGCCGTTCCGCGATCGGCGCCAGCAAATCGCCGGCAGGTTTTCGCCGCTGGATGTAGTGATCGGTCATGACGGCGTGTACCACGTCGTCCGTACGCCGCTTGGGCATGTGACAACCGATGCAGTCGCCGGACTGCGAGTGTTTTCCCGACGCTACCAGTTTGTCGAACGCAGCAGAGTGGCATCCGCGGCAAACCTCCGTATAGTGCCGTGCTGCTTCCTCACCCCGGGGGATATCATGCGGATTGTGACAAGTGGTGCACCCCAGCGCGCCTTCGCTCCTCAGGAAGCAGGCGGAGCGCCGTAGCCGGTACGCCGCGCTGGCGATCTCCATCTTGTCGTTGGCCGGGACTTGGTCGAAGTGGAGCATGAAATCCGCCAGGGGTTCCCCCGGGCGGTAGGAGAACGGGCTTCGCTCATAGCGAACGATCGCATTGGGCAGGCGAAAACTGGTGGTCTCGAGGTGGCACTGCATGCACACCTCCATCTGTCGCTCGGGGCTAAGACGCGCCGGGTTCACGATGGCCTTACGGATGCTATCCAGGCTTGCGCCTGGAGTTTCCGCAATCTCGGCATGCTGGCTGCCGGGACCGTGGCATCTCTGGCAATCGATCCCCTCGGGGAGGCGGCCTGGAAATACCGGCTCCGTTTCCGCCGCACCGCTTAAGGAAGAAGTGTCCGGATATGCGTTGTGGCAGAACATGCAGGCGTTTGTGATGGTTCGCCGGAAGCCCGGGTGATCGGGGCGATCATAGGCGGGATTCATCCCCCAGGACCCACCCTTCTCTGCATACCAGGCCAGAGGAAGCTCCACCAGCGTGTTGCGTTTGGTCCGGTGCAGGTACGCGCGCGCATGATTGCCGGATCCCAGGACAAAGTCGATTTCTTTCTCCAGACTGTTGATTTCCTTCCCGTCGAGGCCCATCTGGTACCGGCGCTGATAAAAGTGCCCGTCCCGCTCCAGCATCGTAAAGTAGCTGTCGGATGCCTGGTGGTAGAACGTAGCAGGCTTGCTGTTCTGGCCGATCGTATTGCCGGCACTCGGACGATAGAGCGATCGCCCCATGCCGGTGCGCCGGTAGGTTGCGGAAACATTCGGATGGCAGCCTGCACACAGCGCGGGATCGACGTAGCGGGTTTCGGTGATCGTCGGGATTGCCCGAGAGCGCCCCCGCATGAAGTAAACCACGCTGGCCAAGGCCAGGCATAGAACGATCGCCGCGAGCCACCAACGCTGCCGCACTGTGTAATTCTAGCGATTCGGATCTTGGTCTGCCCGCGCGGAAGCCTGGTTGCTGAACGCTCGGCTGTCCAGGATCCCGGGAGGCGGGTCAGGCATGGGTGTGCGGCGCTACTTTGCAGCGCTGAACACCACACGCCCTCCCACCATCGTCAGTGTCGGATGAATGTGCTTGATGTCGGCCACGGGCACGGTCATGTAATCGCGGTCAAGAACCACCAGGTCCGCTTGCTTGCCGACTTCGAGGGAGCCGAGGGATTTCTCCTGAAAGAACAAATATGCGTTCGAGCGCGTATGCGCGATGAGGGCCTCTTCGCGGGTCAGAGTCTGGTCGAGCA
This sequence comes from Bryobacteraceae bacterium, assembly GCA_035469225.1. Classification (GTDB taxonomy): domain Bacteria; phylum Acidobacteriota; class Terriglobia; order Bryobacterales; family Bryobacteraceae; genus Palsa-187. The sequence goes on along the minus strand of DATIRX010000419.1, from coordinate 2,204 downwards.
CGCGGTTGCCGCCGGCGTCGAGACCGCTCACCACCCATCCGAGCGTCACAAACGGGCTGTAGTGCGAAACGATCGTCGCGTCCGTGCCGAGGCCGAAGAGGATGCCGCTGTCGGCGATCTTTCGGAGCGGCATGTGAGCCGCGGCCTGCATCGCCGCGCCGTGGACACCGAGCGTCATGCCCAGCGCTTTCGCTCGCGCGATGTTGGCCGGAGAGATGTCGTAGACGTGGCCGAGCGTCCAACGCAGCCCATCGATACGCTGGCCTCGGTTCACGCGTTCCAGAGTGTCGAGCAGATCGGTCACGGCGGAGTTGTTGATCACATGCTCGTGGATGTGCCAGCCGCCCCGCGCTGCCGCGGCGGCGAGCTTGGCATATTCGTTCATGATTTCGGCCGGCCAGGGCTCCTTGCGGGGCGCCAAATCGAAAAACGGCCGATACAGAGTCTCCGCGAGACCGAAAATACCGAACTGGCCGTCGAACTGGTTCGGGCGGCTGCGCCCGATGATCTCCGCGGCCTTGGCCGCCGAGGCGGGGTCCGTCGCGTTGATCGGCAAGGTCTCCCAGAGCCGCAGCGGCAGCGGACCCTTGGCGGCGCGCGCGGCCAGGAACGCGGATTGGCCCAAGCTATAGATACCCGTGAGTCCCACCGCATTCATCTCCCGCATGAAGTCGGTAAGGTTCTGTTCGAGCTGGGCGGGTGAGGCCGGCGGCATCGCATCGTACAGCGCATACGGCGGCTGGAAGGATGCCAGCCCGGCGGCATTGCGGCGTGCCCCATCCGCCGGGTTTAGCCCGACGGCCTTCAGCGCCAGGCTGTTGGCGTACACCAGGTTGTAACCTTCCTGGACGAACAGCGGATTCTTCGGCGCCACGCGGTCCAGCTCTTCGAGGGTGAAGCCGCCGGGTGCGTCGGCGAACTGCCGTGGTGTCCAGCCGCCCTGCACCATGATCCACTCACCCGGCTTCAGGCTCGCGGCTTTGGCGGCGAGAATCCGCAGCGCTTCGCGGCGCGAGCTGACGCCTTCAAAGCGCGCCTGCTGGTGCCACCGCTCGACGGCGCGCGTGAAATGGAAGTGGTTGTCGATCAGGCCCGGGATGACGGATGCGCCCTTTAGGTCGATGATCCTAGTGCTGGGACCCGCATAGCGCGCCATCTCCGCGCTGGTGCCACGCGCGACGATACGGCCGTCGTGGATCGCGAGCGCTTGGACGACGCCGAAGTTCGCGTCGACGGTCAGGATCTTGCCGTTCGTGACCACGGTGTCCGCCGGCTGCTGTCCGAACACCACAGTGCTCGCGAACGCGGCGAGAATACTGAGTCTAACCTTCGTGATGTGCATGCGGCTTACACCCAAGCCCGAAACCGGCGATTACTTGATCCCCTTGGATTTCACGTCCCAGTTCGAATTGGAGCAGAGGCTGCAGTTCTTGCCCACGAACATCTGGCCGGCTTTCTTGTCGCCCTTGAAGGTCCAGCTGAGCCAGTTCGAGGCGACATTGGCGTACTCGCCGCCGCCGGGATGAAAGACCGTGGCGGTGTGGCCGGCGTTGTGCCGGGCGCCGTAAAACGCGGGCACGTGGTTAATCTTGTCGAACGTTGCAGCCGAAGCCGCCAGCATGAAGTCGGGTTCGACGCCGTTGATGAGCAGCACGGGCCCGTGCAATTTGGGAAGAGCGTCCGGCGTGGGTTGGGGCGATGCCTTGCCCTGCGCCGCGGGCGCCGCGTCTTGCACGCCGGAATTGAACACGCCGATGGTCTTGACGCGCGGATCGGCGCCAAGCTGGATCGAGAGAAATCCTCCGCACGACTGGCCCATGACAGCGACCTTGTCCAAGGCGATCTTGCCCTTCAGCGGCGAGTCCGCTCGTGCATTTTCCCTTGCGGCCCAGTCGATCGCGGCACGCACGTCATCGGCAGTTTCCTGCCGTCGCGGCGCGCCTTCCTGAGGGACCGTGCCCATCACCAGGAAGCCGTGCGAAGCAATGGTCGTCAGAAACCCCCCGTAGCGCGTGCTGTCAATCGCGCAACCGCCGTTGCCCCACACCATCACGGGCAGCGATTCCTTTTTCGGGAACGCCTCCAGTGCCGCGGGACGATACACGTGAAGCCCGGGCGAGCCGAAGGCGGCTTCCGAGGTGACCTGGTACGGTCCGGGCACCGCGAGCGGCGCGCCTTCGAGAGGCAACGACCGGTTAATCATC
>DATIRX010000418.1:0-2358 GCA_035469225.1 Bryobacteraceae bacterium | reverse complement strand
CTCGGCAACCAGCCCGCGCCCATCGTCCACAACGGCGTGCTGTATGTGAACAACAACGGCATGGTGTTGCAGGCTCTGGACGCCAAGACCGGCGAGCTCATGTGGGAGAATCGCTACGGAACCAACCCGGCCGTGCCGTCGATGCGCGGCATCACCATCTACGGCGATAACGTTTACCTGGCCACCAACGAAGCGCACCTGATGGCCTTCGATGCCCGCAATGGCAAGGTGGTCTGGGATACCACCATCGGCGACCGCTCCAAGGGCAACCGCTCCACCACCAGCGGACCGCTTGCCGTGAATGGCAAGCTGATCCAGGGTATGGGAGGCTGCCAGACCTTTGGCGGGGAAAAATGCTTTATCAGCGCATACGATGCCGAGACCGGCAAGGAAGCGTGGCGCTTCAAAACCATTGCGCTGGCGGGAGAACCGGGAGGCGATACCTGGGGAGGTCTCCCCGACGCCTCGCGCGTGGGCGCGGAAAGCTGGATCACCGGCAGCTACGATCCGGACTTGAACCTCACGTACTGGGGAACGGCCCAGGCCAAGCCCTGGATGCGCGCGAGCCGGGGATCGGGCAACGGCGCGACGCTGTACGCCAACTCGACGCTGGCGCTGAATGCCGATACCGGGAAGCTGGCCTGGCATTACAATTACGCGCCCGGCGAAACGCTGGATCTGGACGAGGTCTTCGAGCGTGTGCTGGTGGACGATCAAGGGCAGAATTATGTGTTCAGCGCCGGCAAACCCGGCATTCTGTGGAAGCTGGACCGCAAAACGGGAAAGTATCTGGGCCACAAAGAAATGGTGTTCCAAAATGTCTACGATTCCTTCGATCCGGCCACCGGCGAACCGCACCTGCGCAACGATATCGTGGAACATCGCATCGGCGAATGGGTCCCGAGTTGTCCTTCCACCGAAGGCGGCAAAAACTGGCCCGCAATGTCGTATTATCAGCCGGGCAACCGGCTGATTGTGCCTCTGAGCCAGAGCTGCATGGAATTCGCGGCGCAGGAAGTGGATAAATCGGAAGGCAACGGGGCCGGGGGCGGCGCGCGCAACCGCTACTTTGAGATGCCGGGATCGAACGGAAATGTCGGCAAGCTCGCGGCCTACGATGTGCGAACGCTGCGTGAGCTCTGGAAATACGAGCAGCGGGCGCCATTTCTTACCGGCGTCCTGTCCACCGCGGGCGGTGTGGCGTTCGTGGGCGACCTCAATCGCACGCTCCGAGCTTTCGACGCCAATACCGGCCGGGTTCTGTGGGAAATACGGCTTCCGACCGCAGTACAGGGCTTCCCTCTCACATTCAGCGCCGGCGGCAAACAGTTTGTCGCGGTCACCACCGCCAACGGAGGGGGCAGTCCCCGGAACGTGCCTAACTTAGTTGCTCCGGATGTGCGCTGGCCCGCTTCGGGTAACGCGTTATACGTGTTCGCGCTGCCGGATAGAAGATAGCAGCTCTGCCGGCCGGCGAACGCCTCAACGTTAAATGAGCAGCCCATGGCGCCCCCAACCGTACCAGACCATATCGCGGCCATCCACCGGCCGTGTCCGGCCCTGATGACGTACTACATTCTGAAAGCTCTGGCGACCACCTTCGCTGCGCCGGTGGGTGGAAGCGGCCACGTGTCCAATGCAAAGGCATCTTATGGTGGAACGGCTGCGCCAATACCGCGATTCGGGGGCAGGGGATCCGGCGGCGCACGACGGTACCGCATCGGATCACGCCATGGAGGCGCTCGTGCCGTTCTAGCCGAGGCGCGGGCGCTTCGCGAACAGCTGGGATCCTCCGCTCCGGCTTAATTCACGCTTCCGGAATAATTCGATCGCTCCCGATCGGTTTTTCGGGGGGCGCAGGGGAGTCACGGCGGCCAGACCGGCGCTCTCCTGCGGCTAAGCGTTTTCAACTCGCGCCTTGATATCCGAGTACGCCCTGTCGATCAGAACGCTTAGCGCTGCGGCATGCGTGGCCGTTCCCGGTCTCAACTTCACATGGCGCATGAACTTGCCGGTGCCTTGCAACAAGCCGGCGGGATCCGGCAGGACCGCGCCGTGAAAGAACCCCACATTTACGTGCGACTTGAATACATTGACGTAGCCGAAGGGCGCATCTCCCAAACATGCAACCGGGCAGCCGTCGTGCAATAGCTCCCGGACTTCATCCCCGCATTTTCGCATCACCTCAAACCACTGGTGCGCGATGGCTCCCAGTTCGCCTGCATGCTCTTCCATCCACGTACCAATGGCAGGATCCCGCTCGACAGCGCCGTTGAATCGCAGCAATTCCGTTCTCATCGTCGCTCCACGTTTTTCGAGATCTGCGGTTACGTAACACCTTACATGAGAAGACCACTG
>DATIRX010000417.1:0-12111 GCA_035469225.1 Bryobacteraceae bacterium | reverse complement strand
CAGATCGCTTCGTCGCCCCAATACGGCGAGGGCGCGGCCGGCTTCGTGGCGAAGGAGCTCGGCGTCTGCGGATCGCGAACCTTCAGCTTTATTTGGCTGGTCGCGTTGGTCTTGGGATCGAGGACCGTCAGGTAATCGCCGCTTTCTTCAAGCGCTCCGTAGATGAGGCCATTGGGGTTCACGGTCGGATTGTTCTTGTCGCTTGCGATGGCGTCATGCAGATACACTTTCGGATCGGCCCAGTCCCACAGCGTGACGACCACGTTCCGCTCTTTTCCCTGTGGACGCGACGGGGTGGCGGATGGCAACTCGCCCTTGGCAACGCGATCGGTCCAGTCCGCGTACATCGCCAATGCGCGCTGACGGCCGACCTGGTCGAAGCGGGCGCTCATCCCGCCGCCGGCCTGCCCGGCCTTGATCCGAAGGTCCCATGCGGCTTTCGAGTCGGTGGTCTTGCTGAGGATGCTCTGGGGAATCTCGCGCGTGGCCTTGTCGCCCATCTGATGACAGCCGGTGCAGCCGTCCGTGTTGACGATGTCGCGAATCCATTGGCCCTGGCTCTTGACGTTGGGAGAAATTCCGTTCCCCGCCGGCCCGGTGCCCGGGAAATCGCTCTTGGGCGGCACCTGCAGCAACGAGAACCAGTACAGCGCGGGATAGTATTCGGCTGCCGCCTTCTTGTCCGGCGCCACCACCGCCTTCAGGTCAAGGGTCTTGCCCGGCGTGGCTTTGACTTTGGGCGAATCCACCAGCCCGTAGCCGCGGACCCACACGCTGTAGTTCGCCTTGGGAAGTTCCGGCACCAGGTAGCGTCCCCGGTCATCGGTCACGACGATCTTGACGAACTTGGTTGGCAGGTCGGTGGTTTCGGCGATCACCCAGACTCCCGCCTCGGGCCCGTTGGAGCTGGTCACCACCCCGCCCAGGTCGGCATTGCCAACGCGGACGGTCTCGCTCTTGGTTTGGCCCGCCAGCAATCCGGCCAGCGTAACGGCCAGAAGCGCGGCCAGTACGATTGCTAATCCCGCATGCATAGCTCTCTTGCTCATGATGTCAACCTCCTTCAACGCTGAACTCAGTCATCATACTTCACTGCGCCTTATACCGAAACCCACCCAGCTCAGCAGGGTTTGTCCGGATCCAGGCGCGTGGCCGAAAACGCGAATCTCAGCCTGCCAAACACAATCACATCCGGATTGTGCAGAAGCTATTGAGCGCTCTTGCGGGGCACAGGGTGGGCACCTGCGGGGGTCTTGATAACGGGGAGGAGATATGGTCGGGGCGAGAGGATTCGAACCTCCGGCCTCCTGGTCCCGAACCAGGCGCTCTACCAAGCTGAGCCACGCCCCGACGATCTTCAGTTTAGCATCAGTGAACGGAAACAAGCGAAAATCGGGTCAACGCTGCACTGTGATCAACAAGTTGGACTGAATACTCAATCCGTTGTAGGTCGCCGTAAGGGCCAGGTCTCCATCCGGAGCGTCTTTGGGTACCCGGAAAAAAACGAAATAGAGCCCGGGAGGGCCAACCAGACCCGCGAAGCTCACGGGTGCGGGAATACCTCCTACGGTGATCACCGGAAACGGCGGAGGCAAATTGCCTGCTTGCTTCCGGTCGCCGCTCGCAATGGGAACATCCGTTGGTCCAAACCCGTTCGCGGCGACGTAAATGATCTCATCCGGCCTGGCCGGGACACGGGATAGACTGGCCGGTCCGATGGGGGTCGTGTCGAGATGTTGGGCGATGACGTAGTGCAGATTTCCCGGCGTCACGAATTCAAAGAAAGACAGCGATTGTGCCTGCGCTTGAACGGCTGCCAGGTTGCTGGTCACGCCATTATTGGTGAGCTGGACCTGTGCGGTGGCCCCCAGAGCATCGGGTGGCGTAAGAATATTGATCTGCACCGGACTGATGTAGTACACATACGCCTTCTTCCCGTTGATCGTCACACTGACGCCATCCAGCACGGTCGGCATCTGGTCGTTGACGAAGTCCGCCTCAGTCCAGATACGCGTCGCCAGGGCCAGATCCGAGCCCTTGATGGAAACCCAGGTGTTCGGCGCGATGAGCGGATTCTCTCCAAACGCATTGGCCACCTTGGTAATCACCGGCGTTGCAGGCGTGCCGATCGCCGTCAGGTCGTTCGCGATGTCGTTTGCCGTGTTCGATTCGCCGCCTCCGGAAACCGTGGCGGTATTGGTGAGGCTGCCCGCCGAATTGCTCGCAACATTCACAGTGACCGTTATCGATGGGTACGGAGAGGAGGCCGCCAGCGCATCGCTGCGTGTGCAGGTCAGCGTTCCCAGCACGCAGGTCCAGCCCGAACCGCTCATCCCCGTTGCTGTCAGACCGGCGGGAAGCGTATCGGTGACCGTAACCACTCCCGTGGTCGCAGCCGATCCGGCGTTGGTGATCGTGATCGTATAGGTCTTGCCTGTCTGACCGGGCGCGAAATTACCCGTGTGAGTTTTCGAAATGGTCAGGTCAGGCTGAGGCGGCGGAGCCGTCACCAGAACCGTGCTGAGCGTAACCGCGTCGAAGTTGTCGAAGGCCGAGAGATCGATGTACCAGTCGCCCGCCGCCGGGTTGTTCACCGTAATCGATTCGGCATTGCCATCCTGCAATGAGTTTTTATCGTCCTGGCAGCCCGTGCTTACGTCGAAGGACGCCTGGCACGCGGCGGGACTCCCGAACTTGAGATACAGATCCACGTCGCCCGTTCCGCCGCTGGTGGAAACGGTGAAAGAGGATGCGCCTGCGGGAACCGCAACCTGATACATTGTTTCGCTCGAAATCACGCCGCTTAACCCGGTCACTTGCGTGTTGGGGGATAAAGGAGCCGGCGTGAGCAGCGATGCAGTCAGAGACACTCCGGCATACGCCAGAAAACCGTCCACTTCCACCTGCCAGCGCCCGGCCTTCGGATTGGGGAACGTGAGTGTCTCGTTATTGCCGTCCCGCTCTGAGCTTTCGAAGCTCCCGGTGGGATCGCTCACCGACAGATCTGCGTCGCCGCTGCCGCCCCGCAGTGTAATCTGAAGAACCGGAGTGCCGGCAGGCACATCAATCCATCCATAACCGGTCGAATCTTCCGCCCCGCCGATCGTCAGGGAGCGGCCGGAGGAGAGGTTGGTGAAGACCCGTGCCAGGTAACCGTGGACCACCTTTCCGCCCTTTCCGTCGGTGACCGTAATCTTGACCCGCTGGCCGGCGAACGAGGCGATCCAGTTGACGGCTCCTGCGGCAGGATCCACCGTCATCCCCACGGGACCGGCGCTCAGCGCGAAACTCAGCACCCCGCCGGCGTTGGGGTTGGTCGCCTTCACGGTGTATGCATACGGCTGGCCGGCACTGCTGTTAAAAAGCGGACTGCTGGTGATGGCGGGATTTAAAACGCTCTGCAAGTCGGGTGGCGCATCGTAGGCGGCGTTATACACCGTACCGGAGCCCAGCCAGCCATCGACGCCCTGGGCCGAATACCCCAGGCCATGCTTGGCAAAGACGGTCCAGATCGCCGCACGATGTGCGCCCCCGTTCGACGCCAGGTCGGCGGACAGGATCGCATCGCGCGCGTCGGTCATGCTGGGATTGCAGGGCGTCCCCTTCAGTCCGTTGATCACCAGCCGGTCCGTGACTGTCTGTCCCAGGGATCCACGGAGATCCCATAAAGTGGCGGCCCAGATCTCGCCATCATCATGCACCTCGTAGCCGGCGTTGCCCACGTCCTCATAGGTAAATGAGTAGCCCTCGTAGCTCTGCCGCCGCAGGCCATGCACGGTGTTTTGCGTAGCGTACCCGCCCAGAACCGGATTGTTGAAAAAGCTGATGGCGAAATAGTCCGACCAGCCTTCTCCCATCGCGCCGGACTGAATCTGGTGCAGGCAACTGGTGCTGGTGCCGCCGCCTACCAGGCGGTTGGAAACGCCGTGACCGTACTCATGAATCGCGATTTGCCCGTCGTAGTCGCTATCCAGATCGTCCGAAGTCGTGCTGGTGCCACGTGTGAATACCCCCATGCGCATGCGCGGCGGGATGCCTTCGGGCGTGGGAGCGAAGGAAGCATTGTTCGAAGAAGCGCCGCTCTGCGCTTCCGCGATTACGGCGTCCCCGCCGGTCCCCCCTTTACCGAAATTGTCAGTCTGAAAATTGCCGGAGGCCTCCGTGAAACCGAGACCGTAGTAAAAATCGTGGGCGACGTTTACGAAATAGAACAGATTCGTCGCGGCGGCCGCCTTGAAGGTGCGAGGATTCATCCCCACGGTTCCATCGCCGAACGCGAAATCGAATACCTGCGCCGCGCTCAGCGCACGGCCGCCCTGCAATTCATCCGTGTTGAGTGAATCGGGCCTGTCATTTCCGTCGGCGTCGATATAGGTGTCCACGTTGTTGCCGGTCGTGACGGTGCCGGTGGCCGGCAGCCATCCGTCCGGAAATGTCACCAGCTGGCGCGTGCCCAGCGAAGGCGATTGCGTCCACACGCGCGCCTGGCCGGCGAAAACATATACGTTGTGGCGAAACAGCAGTTTGCCGTCTTGCGCATCGATGACCATCTCATACAACTGGTCCGCATCCACTTCCAGGAACAGGCGGTACGCCAGGCGCGCCGTGGAGGCATCCACCGGAAAGATCACCAGCTCGGGCGCCCGCAGGATAGTACCGCGCGTTTCCGCCCCCACCGTGGCGCGCGCGTCCACCTCGGCATCCTCGGGCCGAAGGCCGGGCGCGGTGGATAGAATCAGACCAGGCATCACATCTCCGCAGCCCACTTGAATTACTTCTCCGGACTTTCCCAGCGTGAACTTGATTTGTCCTTCGAATACGTCCACGCCGTTCAGGGTCTGATTGAACACCAGGTGAGTACCCTCGGGAGCTGCATCGTTGACTGTAAGGCGGAGCTGGTCCACCTCCGCCCGGGTGAAGGGAAAGACCGCGCTATTGGCCTGAAGAAAATCCTTCGCAATCTCCCCGGCGTCGCGGCGGGAAGCCGCCGTGAGTGCGCTTCCGTCCCGGACGTACAGCTTCGGTAAGCCATGGCGGTTGGGAACAATGCGGACGCCCGGTTGCGTGGACACCCGCGCCGCCCTGAACGCTTCCAAATCAGCGCTGCGGCGCTCAACTAACGCTTTCGATCGGCTCGGTTGCAGGCTCTGGAGTACTTCGGGAGAAGCGTTTTGTTCCCGTACATCCACCTCCGGCCGAACCGCTCTTTGCCCATCGCGGCGTGTCTGCCCCCACACGGCGGTCAGGAAAAGCAGGGCTAGAGCAACGGAACGAAGCATGTACTGAATTTCTCCCAGACCCTCAGGATTTCTGAAAAATTATCCCTTGGGGTTCCGTACGGGTCAAGACTTATTGTTACCTACACGGAAGAATTGCAGCGATGTCCTCTTTTTGTCGGGAAATACGCTTTGTTGAATGGGGTGATCTCGCTGGCCCTCAGCGGAACAGAAACAGGCAGGAAATCGCGGTGAGCGCAATCACCAGCACTTCAAACATGCTCTGTTCGATGTTCCGGATGAGCCAACGCCCGGCCAGCGCACCTGCCAGCACCGCCGGCACCATCAGCAGGTCGAACGTCAAAGACTCCCGGCTGTACAGGTGATACCACGCATACACCGGCGCCTTCAGCAGATTCACTGCGAAGAAGAACCATGCTCCGGTCGCGACAAATGTTTCCTTGGGCAGCTTGCGGCTGAGGAGATATAGGTTCATGACTGGACCGGCCGCAGTCGCCACGGTTGTGGCAAATCCGGTGCAAATCCCGTAGAACGCAGGACTGCCCGCCACTTGCCGGGCCGGACGCCACCGGCGCCACAGATAGATCACCATCATCCCCACGATGATTACGCCGATGATCTTCCGAATCACCAACTCGTTGAGGCTGAGCGCCACCGCGCCGCCGGCGATTCCCGCCAGCACCCACGGAATCAAAGAAAAGAGCTGGCGAGACTCGGCTTGCTTGCGCCAGTAGGCCACGGCGAAAACATCCGCGGTGGATAGAACCGGCAGAGTCCAGGCGGCCGCCAGGCGCGCATCGCCGATCGTTAAGACCATGAGCGGAGCGACCATGGTGCCCACACCCGGCGCACCGGTCTTGGCCACGCCGATCATGAACGCGCAGAATATCCCGAGCAGCCATTGCCACGGCGCCAGATGCGGCATGAGAACCGACTAGAATAGCAAGCGGTCGAGCGCACAGCGCGAGGCGAGAACGGCCAATGAACTCGCGAGAGATCGAGCCTCGCTGGGTTGTGGGCGATTAAATCTACGCCGAAGCCAGGAAGGATCAGGACTGAGAAGGATTAGGCGGCTTTCTGAACTTTGCCGTTTTTGATGCACGACGTGCACACGCGGATGCGCTTGGGCGCGCCCGCGACCATCGCATGGACGGTCTGCAAGTTGATGTTCCAGCGCCGCTTGGTAATATTGTGGGCGTGGCTGACGCGGTTTCCGAATTTCGGACCGCGCATACAAAGTTCACACACTTTCGCCATATTCGATGACTCCTGCAGGTTGACTCTTATGAGATTACCACAGGACCCGCGCCAGCCGCTATTTAGGGCGCCTTCGGCAATTTGACGGGCACCAGCTTGAACTCGCCGTCCTGAAACGCAACCTCCCGTACGGACCCATGCGGGCCCAGCGGGCCCAACGATTTTCCGTTGGCGCGAATCGTCAGACCGCCCGCATTGCCTGCCCGCAACACCGCCGGTTCGCGAATATCCAGGCTTTGGATGGTGCCTGGCTCGATCAGCCTGGCGACCTGCGTGGCCCCGTCGCTGCCTCGGATCGAGATCCAGGACGGCTCCGTGGCTTCGAGCTCGATCCGCGTGGCGCCCACCACTGCCGGCGCGGGGCTCCTGGGGACGCTCGCCTCAGGCCTTGCGGTTTCCGCGGGAGCGGTGGATTTAGCCACCGCGGGCTGCTCGGTCACAGCAGGGACTGGTTTTGCCTGAACCGGTGGAGTGACGGCTGGCGCGGCGGCTGGTAACGCAGATCTTGCAGGTGCCGAAGCCGGCGTGACGTCACTCGGGCCCCCGCTGGGGCGGCTGGGCCAAAGCAGCATGCCCATCAGGACGGCTGCGATCACCAGGCCGGCAGAAATGGCCGTCGGGGACCGCCACCAGGCGGGCGTCTCATTCTCTGGCAGCAGCTCGACGTCCTCCCTCGGTATCGCCGATGCGACGGGGGATACGGCGGCAAGCGGTGCGGCCGCAGGTGGTACGGGCGGCGCTGCCGGAAGGGGAGCGGTCAAAGACGCCGGGGGCGGCGTGAACCCAGGTGATACGCCAGGCGAGGATGAGGATAAAGACGAAGACGAGGGCGCGGCTGCAGCCGCTAGCGCAGCCGGAGCCGTAACGGTTTCCAGCCGGGTGGCCGCCTGCTCGCAGAAACCTTCCACGGCCGAAAGCAGGCGGCCCATGCTCTGCTCGGCTTCCACCGACTTCAAGCGCAGATCCTGGATGTGGCCGGAGTGGTCTGCCACTTCGCCTTCCAGCCGGCTGATGCGCCGGGAAAGATTGGCCTCCACTTCGCGAACGGCGCCGGCCAGCTTGGCGGCTTCCTGGACGCGGTCGCGCCGTCCGAACAGATAGCGGGCTCCGGTATGGACGTCGGCTACCGCCGGCAGATGCGACTCCTGTCCCGATTCCCCCGCACCCAGCAACGACTGGATTTCGTCCGTAATCCGGAGAGCATCCCGCCGCGACAGACATCGCCATTCCGCCGGATCGTCGCCCTGGTTGAGGTATAGTCCGAAGCCGATCACCTCGTCTTCGTCGATCGCGTCGGCGATACGGGCAAACTGTGCGATGGTGTCGCGGCGCAGCGGCGTTGTGCCGTCGAAGGCCGAATGAAACTCGGCCACCTGGTCCGCCGTCACCGGCCCAACGAATTCCGCCGTGAAGTTCAACGATTCGTGATCGAAGTCGAATCCCAGCCACTCGCCTTGCCTTTGGTCGATGTGGACGTCGTCGCCCAACATCCGGAAAAAAGCCTGCGCCTGCTGGACCACGCTGGCCAGCTTGTGCAGCGGAACCCCGACTCCTCCCCGGTTCAATTCGATACGAACACGCAATCGCGACATATAGATCTCCTCAATAGCGGCGTGCGGGCTGGTTGCCGATGCATTCCCGGATGCGCTCTATAGCTTTGCGGCTTACGCGATATTCCATGACGTCGTCGTCGGAAGCGCTTCGCGCGGTACCCAGCGACTCTGGTGCCTGTTCCCAGAGGTTGGAAAAATGACGCGCGGCGATCTCCATCTCGCCCCGCTCCACCGCCACCAGCGTGAGACCCTGCAGACCCGGCACGGACCGCGGGTTGATCTCCACCAGCCGGCGTGAGTAGCGCTGCACGCGCTCCAGATCGAAAACTTCCATGCTCAAGGCAATCAAGTTGGCCAGCGCCTCTTCCGCTTTCCCGTCCAGCGCCAGCACGCGTTCGTACACGATTTCGGCTTCCTCGAAGCGCCGCAGCAGCTGCAGCGCGACGCCTTTGCCGAACAGCGCCCGGTGCTGCGCCGATTCCGACCAGCATTTGTCGAAGCACTCCAGGGCTTTTTCGAGCCGGTTCAATCGCAACAGGCAGTCGCCCATCTCCAGGCGGATCGAGTCGCGGTGCGGATCGGCATCCAACACCGGCTGAAATGCGTCTACGGCTGGTTCCCAGCGCCCCAGGCGTCGCAGGCAGGAACCCAGGTGACTGCGCGCATACAGGTTCGCGGGCGCCTTCACCGTGGCGGTATAGTAGCTGCCCGCGGCATCGGTGAGCCGTCCCAGCTCCATCAGAAGATCTCCCCGCAGCGTGTAGACGTCTGCCGGAAATTCTCCGGGTCCGGACAGGAGATCGAGCGCTTCCTGAAACCGGCCCTGGGAATGCAGTGCGAGGGCGGCCTGCAAGGGGTCGCCGACCGCCGGTGCCGCCCCCGCAGCCGAATATCCGGAGGTCCTGAATGCATTTGGTGCGCTCATAAGTTTGTTCACTGCAGGGAAGTCACGACGGTCTGAAGCCCGCTTTTCTTGAATAACGTGAAACGGAGCGCCTGCAGCACGGGCCTTTCCCCGCGTTCCTCATAAAACCCCAAGCTGCCTGACTCGAACCGCTCATCGGTCCAGTAGTCCGCGGGATTTCCTTGCAGAAATAGGGTGAACGCGGGGCCGGTCGCATCCATGCGTACGGCAACTTCTTTGAGAGCCCGGCTCAGCGTAATTACTTTGCGCGAGTGCGCGCCCTCCACGCCTTTCACTACGGCGAAGTGTTCGGCCGAGAGCGTGGGAATCGCGCCGGCCTGAACCAGGCGGAGCTTGGCCGCGTAGTAGTTGGCCGAATCGGTGGCTCGAAAGATCCAGCCGACTCCGCGGGGTTCGGGGACCCAGGAAAACTCGATCCGGTAGTTCTTCAAGTCGTCGGATCCGCTGAACACCAGAATCTCCCGGGGAGCGGAGGATCCCACTACGTAGGCCGTCCGGCGGCTCCAGGTGCCTGCGGCGGCGGGTGCGGATCCGTTGCCGGTGGTTGCCTGGCTTCCCGGGCGAACCAATGCGATGACGGCGGCCGCCAGCACCACGGCCGCGCCGAGCCCCACTACCTTCCAGCGCCGCGGTACGAACGAAGCTTCACTCCCGGTGTAAAACGAAACTTCGGTCGGCGCCTCGACGGCCGTTTCGGCTGGCTTCGCGGCGGCCGATAACGCTCGCGTCGGACGCGCAACGCGCGCAGTCAGGGGCCGGGCCATCTTGGGAATCACCATTTCCCATTTGGTTTCTGGGCCCAACGATGGGCGTGGTTCCGCCGGCTTCTTCGAAGGAACGACGGCTGGAATTGCGGAGGGAACGTCCGCAACTACCGCCTTCACGGGTGCGGCCGGAGCCAGCGGGGTCTCCACCACTTGCATCATGGGGGCGTCCACTGCTCGGGTGGTTTTCGCAGGCGGCGACGGCTGGGGCTCTATGCTCGCATTGGGCGCGTCAAGGAGATACGACCAGGTAACCGGAAAGCGGAAGGTGGCCCCATACTCCAGGCCAGAAGCGAGCTCAAGCGGAAATGCCGGGCTGGACGAATTCTCCATTCCCTCGTGTACCACCCAATATATTGGGCTATATGGAATTGGCCTACAGGATATCGTAGCACAGGCGATGGTCAGGACGCAGGTATAATACAACTCCGTGGCTCGCCAGACCAAATCGGAGTCCAAGCTCTCGGAAGCGGCCGACAAGACGGCGGCGCTTCTGCAGGGGCTGCAATCGCGCCTGAACCGGGACATCCCGCGCGAAGAATCTCCGGAGGAACTGGACCGGCAGCTGCAGGAGTACTTCGTCGCCGAGTCCGGCAAGGCCCCTGTCGCGGGCGGTATAGACGTGCTGGGCCAGATTCACGGGCGGGTCATCGATGCCGTCGCCGATCGCATCCTGGCAAGCTGGGAACGCGGCGACCGCAGTGAGTTGGGCGCGCTGGAGAAGCAGGTGATCGACCGCCTGGCCGAGCGCATTCTGGATCGGATGTCGCACCGCTCCTAGGACCGGCGATCTTGCTCGCCTGTCAGCCCGCGACAATTCCGCGAAACTTGGGCTGCTCATAACCCGGAAACACGCTGGCCACGCGCGGATTTCCCAGATGACGCACCACCAGTTCCCCGAGCACATCGCGAAAATCAGTGGTCAGCTGGAGATCGCGCTGCTCGTAGAGCTGCTCCGGCTCGAGGCCCGGCCATTCGCCGTGGACTTTGCCGCCGCGAATGCCGCCGCCGAATGCGAACATCACGTTGGCATGGCCATGGTCGGTACCGCGCGATCCGTTTTCGCGCGCGGTGCGGCCGAATTCGCTCATGGTGACCACGCTGACGTCGGCCATGCGGTCGCCCAGATCCTGATAGAACGCCGCCAGGGCGCTTCCGAATTGCCCAAGCAGATTTGCCAGCTGCCCCATGGTGGGACGAGCCCCCACTTCGTTGACGTGGGTATCCCAGCCGCCCATTTCCGCGAACGCCACCTCCAGTCCGACGTCCGATTTGATCAGGCGCGCGATCTGCATCAGGCTTTGGCCCAACGGACCGTTGGGATATTCGACGCCGCCGGATGGCGCATAGGGCTGCTGCTGAATCGACTGCATCAGCTTGACCGCCTCGAAGGTTTCTCGCCCTGCGCCGTTGAGCACCTGGTCCAGCGTGTTGTCATACATGCTCTCGAAGGTCCCCGCGCCGCGCGTGTCGCGGATTTTAAAATCGTTCAGGTTGGCGATCGCCACGGCCTGGTTCTGCCCGCGCATGGAGCGCGGCAGAACGGCGCCCAGGCTTACGGCGCGCACCGGCGACGGGGTTTGCTGCGCAGAAAGAGCCCGGTTCAGCCATCCGTCCAGCGTGGCTTTCCGCCCAGGGGTCCCGGATTCCATGTAATCCTGCGCATCGAAGTGCGAGCGCGTCGGATCGGGAGATCCCACCGCCTGCACGATGGCCATGTGCCCGGCATCGTAGATGGGCTTGAGCGGCGCCAGCGCGGGATGTAATCCGAAAAAGCCGTCCAGGTCGATGGCGGCATCCTCGGTTCCATCCGGTTGGGGAATCGCCAGATTCGGCCGCAGACTGTAGTAATTCTTCTCGCCGAAGGGGACCACCATGTTCAGACCGTCGACGGCGCCGCGCTGGAAAATTGCGACCAGGATCTTCTTGCGCGGGCTGGGCGCATCCGCCGCGTAGAGCGCGCGCGATAACCACGCCGGCGCCGCACCCACTCCAAACATCGCCATCGCCGAATTTTTTAGAAATACGCGTCGCGAGCCCATACCCTATCTCCTCTGGAAATCCGGCGAGCCCAGCACCAGGCCGGCCACCAGTCCCGGCGCGGGCTCCTTCTGGTCCAAGGCTCTTTGGATAGACTCGAGAGTCTGCTTGGCTGGCTCATGAAACAAAAGCTGCTGAGCTGCGGTCGCAGTGTTGTTATCGAATGCGCTCGCATCCACCTTGGAACCAGGCACGCGATTACCGGCCAGCGCCAGCGCGAAATTCATGCGGGCCAGCAGCGCCGCGGAATTAACCCATTCGGCATTCGCGCTGGAATATCCGGTCGGCTCGATCTTGCGATAGAGGGGCTGCCCCAGTTGTGCGATCTGGGTGGC
>DATIRX010000416.1:0-5484 GCA_035469225.1 Bryobacteraceae bacterium | reverse complement strand
AATCCGGGTTCTTTCCCGAGCAGGCCGTACTGGCCGATCCCGGCGCCGCCACCAGCATCAAGGGCCTGATCTCGATCGAGATGCCGTGTCCCGAGCTGCCGCCCGCGCAGATCGCGACACTGGCAAAGATTCCGACCCCGGTGATGTTCGGCGATCACCTGGACATGCAGGGCGGCGGCCCTGCCAACTGGAGCGCCTCTTTTGAGAGCTGCCAGAAGTTCGTCCAGCAGATGAAGGACCAGGGCGGCGATGCCGAGATGATGCATCTCCCCAAGCTCGGCATCAAGGGCAACAGCCACATGCTCATGCAGGATCGCAACAATCTGCAGCTCGCCGACCTGATCCTGACCTGGATCGACGGGCACGTGGAATCCAAAAAGGGGGCCGCCAAAGCCGGCCGCTGAAGAAGCGCGCGGAGTTCCGCCTGTTACAGTAACAGGGTGGATGGAGCAGTCATCGTCGATAAACCCTCCGGCTGGACCTCGCATGACGTCGTCAACAAGGTCCGGCGCTTCGCGGGAACCAAGAAGGTAGGGCATCTGGGGACTCTCGATCCGATGGCCACCGGCGTTCTGCCGTTGGTCATCGGCCGCGCGACCCGGCTCGCGCAGTTCTATACGCGCAACGACAAGGTCTACGAAGGCGTAATCCACTTCGGCTACTCCACCGACAGCTACGATGCCGACGGCGAGGCGACCTCGCCTGCGCAAGAAGTTGCCCTCGACCGCCAGCAGCTCGATGCCGTACTCCAAAAATTCCGCGGTCCCTTCGCGCAAACTCCCCCGCCGGTCTCGGCCAAGAAGATCGCCGGGCGCCCGGCCTACGAACTGGCCCGCAAGCAGCAGCCGGTCGATCTGAAACCCGTCGAGGTGGAAGTATACTCGCTGGATCTGTTAAAGGTGGAAGGCTGCCTGGCCGAAGTCCGCGTGCACTGTTCGGCCGGAACATACCTCCGAAGCATCGCCCACGATGCCGGGCAGGCCCTGGGCTGCGGCGCGTTCCTCAAAACGCTGCGCCGGACGGCTTCCGGAGATTTCAAGATCGACGCAGCCCGCACCCTGGAACAGCTCGGGGCTTTAGCCGAGGCGGGACGTTTTGACGAAGCCTTGATTCCCGCCGTCCAGATGCTCCCGCAATTCCCGGCGGAAATGGTGGACGCTCTCACCGCCGGTCAGATTCGCAACGGCCGCGATTTCCGCGTTTCCCCGTTCCATGTCCGCGCCGGGGGCCGCTACGTCAAGGCGGTGACTCCGGAAGGCCAGCTGGTGGCCATCGGAGAGGCCCGCCTGCCCCACCTCTACCACCCTGTTTTGGTGCTTTGAAATCGCGAGTGAAGGTTTATTCATTCGCCGGAGCCCGATTTTGATTATCCTGAAGGCGGATGAGGCTCCGCTGCTTGCTTCTTCTCATCGTCCTCACATGCGCCTTCAGCGCGGTGTGTATGGCCGCTCAGGACGACGAAGACAATTACTTTACCGGGAATGTGGTGGAGACCGCGCCGGATCACCTGAAGGTGTCGCGCGTGCTGCAGGGCAAGACCGAAGAGCATGTCTTCCGCATGACGGCGGCCACCAAGATCGAGCAAGGCCGCATTCGTCTTCGCGAGCGCGTCACCGTCCGCTTCGTATCCGGCGACGATGGCGATATTGCCATCCTGGTGATTGTCCGCCCGACCTCCACGCAGCAAAGAAAGAAATAGCCGTACGCTCTATTTCTTGCGCGGCTTCTTCGTCCAGCCCGGCTTCACCACCTGCCGCGCGCGTCCCAGCGCCAGCGCCTTCGGCGGCACCGCATCGGTAATCACGCTCCCCGCCCCCACGTAGCTGTCCGCCCCGATTTCGACCGGAGCCACCAGCGTCGAATTGCTCCCGATAAACGCCCGCTCCCCGATCTGCGTCCGGTGCTTCTGCTCGCCATCGTAATTGCAGGTGATGGTGCCCGCCCCGATATTCGACCCCGCCCCGATTTCGGAATCGCCCAGGTACGCCAGGTGCTGGCTCTTGGCGCCTTTTCCGAGCGTGGTCTTCTTCAGCTCCACGAAATTGCCGACGCGCGCGTCCTCGCCCACCTCGGCCTCCATCCTCAGCCGCGCGAAAGGACCCACCTGCGCGCCGGTCTCGATCCTCGAATTCGCGACCAGTGTGTAGGGTGCGACCACGGCCCGGTTCGCCAGCACAGCCGACTCCAGAATCGCCCCGGCGCCGACCCGGCAATCTTCGCCGATCACCGTCGAACCCAGCAGCCGGGCAAAGGGTTCGATCACCGTATCCGCGCCCACCTGGACGAACGCGTCCACGGTTACCGTTTCCGGCCGCTCGATAGTCACCCCGGCCAGCATCAGCTCGCGGCATTTCCGCTCGCGCAGAACGCGGTCCGCATCGGCCAGTTCCACGCGCGTGTTGATTCCCAGCAGCTCGTCCGGATCTTCGATATGCAGCGCGCCCACCCGGTGGCCGTGCCGGACCAGGATCTCGGCCATGTCGGTCAGATACAATTCGCCCGAAGCGGCATTGGGGCGAAGCTCCACGATGTGCTGCCACAGGAGGGACGCCTTAAAACAATAGATCCCGGAATTGATCAGCCGGATCGATTTCTGTTGCTCCGTCGCCGCCTTCTCCTCGACGATGGCCGTCACGTAACCCTGGCCGTCCAGAATCACCCGCCCGTAGCCGGACGGATCCTCGATCCTGGTCGTGATCAAGGTGGCCGCCGTGGGAGACGCAGTTTGAAACTCGCGCAGCTGCTGCAGCGTCACCGGCGAAAGCAGAGGCGTGTCGCCGTACAACACCATCACCAGGCCATCCAGACTCAGCAGCCGGTCCCGGCAGGCCGCCAAGGCGTGCCCCGTCCCCTTTTGCCCGGCCTGACGCACGAAGCCCACTCCGCTGGGTCCCAGGACTTTTTCCACTTCTTCCGCCTGATGACCGGTCACCACGATCGTGCGCTCCGCCGGCGCCACGGCCGCGGCCGCTGCCACCACATGCTCCACCAGCGTCAATCCGCCGGCGCGATGCAGGACCTTGGCTCTCTTCGAACGCATGCGGGTTCCCAGCCCGGCCGCCAGAATCACCACCGTCGTGTTGGGGGAGCTCATGAAGCCAGCCGCTCTTTCGCTCTGCGCCCTTGCCGGGCCAGCTGGATGGCGATGGCGCTGATCGCCCCGGGATCGTGCCGGATCTTCTCCTGCAACCGCCTGCCTGCCATCCGTACCAGATCCGCGTGCACCACCCTCACCCCCATCGCCTCGATGTTCTCCGCATCGTTTTCCACCGGACCGGCTTCCTGCTCCTGATAGTGCTCCAGTGCTTTTCGCATAATCGAACCCGTGTTGACCACGCATACGTCCATCAGGTTCCGGCCGTGCCGTCCGGCATGGCGCAGAATCGCCGCCAGATGGTCCGACGCGCGCATATCGGTGGTCTCGCCCGGCTGCGTCATCAGATTCGCAAAATACGCTTTCACCGCCGGCGAAGCCGCGATGGCCTGCGGAATTCCTTCCACCAGCAGATGCGGAATCACGCTGGTGTAGAGCGATCCGGGCCCCATCGTAATCAGATCCGCGTTCGCGATGGCTTCCAGCGTTTCCTTCAGAGGGCGCGCCCGGCGCGGGCGCAGCGTCAGCCGTTGAATCGGCTGCTTGCTGCGGCTGATGCGGGTTTCCCCGAGCACCGTCTGTCCCTCCGCCAGCGTCGCCTCCAGCCTGACGTTGGCCGATGTGGAGGGATAAATCCGTCCGTTCACCGCCAGCACCTCGGACGATAGTTTTACGGCCTGTGCGAAATCGCCGGTCAGGCCGGTCATGGCGGTGAGAAACAGATTCCCGAAGCTGTGCCCCTTGAGCCCCCGGCCGCTGGTAAAGCGGTAATTGAACAGCTGCGACAGAAGCGTTTCATCCTGGCTCAGGGCCACCATGCAATTGCGGATATCGCCCGGTGGAAGAACGTCGAATTCGCGCCGCAGCCGGCCGGAACTGCCTCCGTCGTC
This sequence comes from Bryobacteraceae bacterium, assembly GCA_035469225.1. GTDB lineage: Bacteria > Acidobacteriota > Terriglobia > Bryobacterales > Bryobacteraceae > Palsa-187. The sequence goes on along the minus strand of DATIRX010000416.1, from coordinate 1,500 downwards.
GGTGACGGTGACCACGGCGGTAATCTCCAGTGCGCCTTCGGCAGCTCTGGCGTAGCGTTTCAAACCCCGCAGCAGGGACGCCAGTCCATGGCCGCCCCCCATGGAAACAATCCGCAGCGGCTGTGAACCCACACGTTCGCTCATCGTAGAGTAACTATGAGGATCTCACGAGCGCCGCGCGGCTAGGAGGCCTTTTTTTGGCGAGGCTCTTCTTCGAGGTCGTCGAATGCGGGAATTTGCTCCAGATCTTCGGATTCGAAAACCTGGCCGCATTCCACACAATGCACGTATTCGACCCCATCCCGCCGCATCAGGAACTCGGTGCGTGTATGCTCACAGCTGGGCATGGCAAGCAGATTATCCCCATTTTAGTCAGGCGCGTACCCTTGTCAAGCCCCCTTGTAGTACCACTCGTCTAAGGTGGGGCGGGCTTTAGCCCGCGCGGGGCTTTAGCCCCGCCAATCCGATACGCCTCGAGCAACGCCCCCTCCGCTGCCCCCAGCTCGGGAACCGATACCCGATTCCCGTCCTCCAGTTCCACCAGCATCCGAAACCTGGCCAGCAGCGGCGCACTCCCGAACACTCCGCCGGCGTATCGAACGTCCACCGGCTCGCCCTTCCCGAACAGCTGCCGCCGCACCGCCGAAGTGATCGTCGCCAGAGCCTGTGCCGCCGATCCAAGAATCTCCGACGCCGCCGGATCGCCCTCTCGGGCCGCCTGATCCACCAGCGCCGCCAGCGCGGCAACCCGGTCGCGTGGATATTCCTCGGTGTAGAAACGATGCAGCAGCGTGTGTGCGTCGCGCGCTCCCGTGGCCTGCAGCAAAACGTCCCGCAGCGCCGTCCCCGGTCCCCAACCTTCTTCGTTACGCAAGACCGCGCGCACCGCTTGCTTCACCAGGTCGAACGCGCCGCCCTCGTCTCCGAACACGTAACCCCAGCCGCCCGCCCGGGCGATTTCCCCCGCCGCATTGCGCCCGAACGCGATCGACCCGGTGCCTGCGATCGTGATAATCCCCGGACCGCCGCCGGTCGCCCCCGCCAGCGCGATATGAGCATCGTGCGTGAACAGATAGTGCTCCGCCTGGATCATCTCCCGGGCCAGTGTTTCCTTGTCATCCGGACCGCCGCTCAAGCCCAGGCAGGCCGCCGCGAACCGCAGGGGCTCTGCCAGATCCGCCGATAGCGCGGCATCGTGCACGCTCGCGGTCACCGCCGCGACGAATTTTCTCCGCCCTTCCCCCGACGCCGCATGATTGCACGGCCCCGCGCGTCCCCGGCCCAGCACGCTCCCGCTTTCATCCCCGATCAGCGCCGTGGTGCTGGATTGTCCTCCGTCGATGCCCAGGTAGAGGCGCATTACCAGATCGTCCGATACAGTCGGGTGTCTTCTCCCCGTGCGATCAGCTTGAGTCCCCAGGCCTCCGGATCCTTGGCGAAATCGTCCGCCCCATAATTCGCGTCGTAGATGAGCAGATTGCGAATCCCCCGCGCGCGCAT
>DATIRX010000415.1:0-8099 GCA_035469225.1 Bryobacteraceae bacterium | reverse complement strand
GTGCGCTGCACCGTGCAGCGAGGTGCGGCCGTCCTCGTCGTGAATGTTCGGATCGATGGCCAAATCGAGCAGCATCTTCACGGTTTCCACGTTTTGCTCGCGCGAGGTTTCAAAGGTCACGCCTTCCACCCAGGCGATGCCCGCGGCCACGGCCAGGGCCGTGACATTCCGCGCGGTAGCGATCTTGGGATCGGCGCCCTTGGCCAGCAGGAGTTTCATCAGCTCGACGTCGCTGGATTGCGCGGCGCGCAGGAACGGCGTGGCGCCATCTTCATTCAGCCACTGCATGGTGAAGTTGGTGCGCGTCTCGGTGCTGTCGCCGGTGCACGTGGTAGGCGTCGATTGCGTGCCGCAGACCCGCACGTTCACGTCGGCATTCTTAGCCAGCAGCAGCTTGATGAATTCCAGATGGTCCATGTCGGGCTTGCGGACCGGATAGTCGCCGCTCTCGATATTGCGGTTATCCGTCGCCAGGTACAGGGGCGACCAGCCTCCGTTGTTCTTGATGTTCGGGTTGGCGCCGTGTTCCAGCAGGTATTCGCCGATCTTGTAGTGCCGGTTCTGGGTGGCCGTCAGCAGAGGAGTCCAGCCGTAATGCGTGACCTGATTCACGTCGGCCCCGGCTGCCAGCAGCTCTTTCACGCATTCCAGGCAGTTCTGGCGGGTGGCGAACACCAGCGGCGTGAGGCCGCCGCCGTCGGTGTCCCGCGTGCGGCCGAACGAAAACTCGGCGGCAGCCGCGTCCAGAGCGGCCACTTGATCCTCATCCGCGGCAGCGCCATCGCCGGCCTTGGCCTGTTTCCCTTGCTTGGCTTGTTGCCCGCGGCCGGCGCCCCGTCCGCCCTGCCTGCCTTGAGCCCTCAAACCGCCCGCGGCCTGGTCCGATTCGGCTCTCTGCCGGACCGTAGGAGCCAGATACGCGCGGCCCCCTTTCGTATCGAAACTGGAGGCAGCCTTGTAATCCGCGCCGCTGGCCAGCAGCAGCTTTATGGCCTCCGGATGGGCCTGCTCGGCGGCCCACATCAGCGGGGTAGTGCCGCGCAGTTTTTCTTTGGCGTTCGGATCGGCCTTGGCGTCCAGAAGAACCTTTACGGCGGCCGGATTACCGTTGCGCGAAGCAAACATCAGCGCCGTTTCTCCGTTCGGACTGGCTTCATTTGCGTCCGCCCCGGCCTTCAGCAGCTTCTCGATCATGGGAGCGCTTCCGTTGATCGCGGCCAGACGCAAAGCGGTGGCCCCGTCGCGATTCGGTTTCTTGACGTCCGCTCCGGCGGCAATCAGAGCGTCCGCCAGGTCCAGGTCATCGCGGTAGGCGGCCCATTGAATGGCGGTGGCTCCATCGGCCTGCGGGATGTTCACATCCGCTTTCTGCTTGATCAGGGCCTGCACAGCGGTCTTGTCGCCCTGCATGGCCGCGTCGGCCACCGGAGCGTTGGCCGCGTTCAGAACCGTGAGATAAATCGCCGGCACCAGCACTACTGCGCAGGCTGCCGCTGCATTTCGGATGCGCATCGTTGGTTTTCTCCTCTTGAGCATTTGAGCCGTGAGCGTTTAAACCAGACCCGCAAGCAGGCCAGTGCTGTCCTCGCCGATGGAATCCTGCTTCACTCCGAACATGTTCAGAACGCTGAGCAGCAGATTGGCGGTGGTCACCGTCTTGGTCGGGAAGCTCAGATGGCGCCCGCCCTTCAGCTGGCCGCCTGCTCCGCCCGCCAGAATGTACGGTACGTCGTAATGCAAGTGCTGGTTGGAGTCGCCCATGTTGGTGCCGTACAGAACCAGGCTGTGATCCAGTAGCGTGCCGTCGCCGTCCGGAGTGTTCCGGAGTTTGTCCAGGAAGTAGGCCAGACAGTCCACGTGATACCGGTTGATCTTGGAATAGTCCAGGATCCGCTCGGGATTCTCGGCGTGGTGCGATCCGCCGTGGAAGCTGGTGTTGGTGCCGCTGGCCGGGAAACTACGCCCCGTCAGATCGCGCGCATAGAGCAGCGTGGAGACGCGGGTAATATCGCCCTGGAAGGCCAGTCTCTGCAGATCGAACTGCAGCTTGAGGTGTTCGTCGAAGGAATCCGGTACGCCCGCCGGCACCACGATGCCTTCGTGACTTTCCATGGCTCCGGTGGCCTTCTTGGCGATCTCCAGGCGCCGCTCAATCTCTCGAACGCTGTCGGCGTATTCGTCCACGCGCTGCCGGTCGTTGGCCGGAAGGCCCTTCTTGAAGCTGGCCAGGGCCCCGGTGATCGAATCCAGAATGCTGCGATCCTGCTCGCGGCGCGCGGCGCGCTCTTCGTTGGTCTTGGCTTGCACGTCCCCGAATAGGCGTTCGAACACCACCTGCGGATTCAGCTCCATGGGGAGCGGCAGATTGGTGGCGGCCCAGGAAATCGAGTTAGTGTAGGCGCAGCTGTAGCCTTCCCCGCAATTGCTCGAATTGGCGCCGGGATCTTCGATGGCCTGCTGCAAGGACGGCAGCAGGGATTCCTGGCCGATCTTTTGGGCGATCAGCTGATCGATGGTGACGCCGTTGTGAATGTCGGAACCGGTGGCCTTCTTGGGCTTTTCGCCGGCCAGGAACGCGGCGGCCACCCAGTGATCGGCGCCGGTGACGCCCGGAGGCGGCTCGGCTGACTTGGACCACAGGCCGCTGATCACCACGCTCTGATTGAGCAGGGATTCACGGACCAGTTTCCCTCCCTCGCCCACCACGCGGTCCAGGGGCTGCATGATCGAGGGCATTTTGCCCGATACCAGGGTGGGGCTGTCCGGAATCCAGTAGCCCGGAGCCATGCCGTGTGGGACAAAAATGCCGGTAAATCTGATCTTGGGAACCGCCGCGGTCTTGCCGAGGGGCGTTTGCGCGGGAATCATCGAATCCAGCAACGGCAATGCCAGTGTCACGCCTGCGCCACGCAGAAACGTCCGCCGCGGTATGTGCTTCTTAGTAATGAACATTGTTTCCGCTCTCCATCTTCATTCTATAGCTCCAGCCCTTAGCGGGAAGCACGTTCCTGCCCGTTCCCGGACGATTCCAGCTTCTGGTTCATCTGGAAAGGCGCGCTCTTCACCACGCCCACCACCAGCGAAGAGAAGCGGTACTTGTCCTTCTCCGCGTTGCGCACGATCGCGCGCACCAGGGGCATATCGTAATATTCGGTTCCGCGTCCCAGCCCGTAAATCATCAGCTTCTCGGTGACCACGCGCACGAACTGCGGCGAGTATTTCACCAGGGCTGCGCGCAGATCGGCGACCCCGTTCAGCTTGGTGCCGTCCACCAGCTGGCCGGACGGGTTGATCGGGCTTCCGTCATCCAGCGTGCGCCACTGGCCGATCCCGTCGAAGTTCTCGAGCACCAAACCAATGGGATCCATGATCTTGTGGCAGCTGGCGCAGGGCTCGTTCTTGCGGTGCAGCTCCATCTGCTGCCGCATGGTGGGCTTCAGGCCGCCGCGAATGGCGCTTTCCTGCTTGGGCAGATCCGGCACGTTGGGGGGCGGGGCCGGAGGCTCCACGCCCAGGAACATCTGCAGAGTGAATTTTCCGCGTCCCACCGGCGAAGTGCGGTTGGGCACCGACGATATGGTCAGGAAGGATCCCTTCCCGATCAGTCCGCGGCGCATGTCGAATTCCGGCGGAAGCTCCACGCGGCGGAAGTTGCTCCCGTAGATATTGGGGATGCCGTAGTGCTCCGCCAGCCGTTCATTGAGGAAGGTGTAGTTGGCGTCCAGCAGATCCGTCACCGGGCGGTCTTCCTGGATCACGCTGGCGACGAACATCTCGGTTTCCTTGCGCATGGCCTGGCGCAGGACGTCGTCGAAATCGGGATATTCGGAGGGTACCGGAGTCTGGCTTTGCAGGGCGCGCAGGCTAAGCCACTGGCCGGCGAAGTTGGAGACCAGTTGCTGCGAGCGGGGATCCCTGAGCATGCGCTTGACTTGCTGCTCCAGAACGGCGGAATCGCGCAGCTTGTTCTGGCCGGCCAGGCGGAGCAGTTCGTCATCCGGGATGCTGCTCCACAGGAAGAAGGATAGCCGGGAAGCCAGTTCCAGATCGCTGATGCGGTAGGCTTGCCCGGCCGCCACCGTGGCGGGCTCCGCCTCGCGGCGGAATGCGAACTCGGGATCGGCCAGGATCCGGCGGAGAGCCATCTCGATTCCGCCGTCAAAGTCTTTTTCATTGCGCCCGCGCTGGTAGAAGCCCATCAGGATCTCGGTATCCTGATCCGACAGCGGCCGGCGGAACGCCTTGCGGCCGATGGTGGTGACGATCTGGCGCGCGCAGGCGGTCTCCTGCGCTGCGCTGGACGGCTTGCACACGAAGATCCTGCGGCGCGCGGACGTGTCGCCGGCGCCCTTGGCATTATACGGGCCGTCGATGACCAGTTTGCCGATGTGAGGGAAGAAGCGATACCCGGGAAGTCCGCCGGTCTCGATGGTGCTGCGCAGAAAGTGCTGGTTCAGATCGGATCCGGGAGCGTAATTGGTTGCCAGGTAGGTGGCCACCACCGTGTGGCGTCCGGCTTTAGCCGGGAACTTGAAGTTGAGCGTACCGTCGCTGCGCTCGCGATCGCGATCCCAATCCCACACATGCAGCCGCTCTCCATCCAGCAGCAATTCCATCTTTTCGCCGGGGATTTCGCCGAACGGGTTGGTGTTGCCCATGTTGCCCTTGCTGATGGGGCTGATCTTGACGCTGTACTCGCCATCGGCCGGGAACTCGTGCTGTGCCAGCATTCCGCCGCGGGTGCCGAAGGGCATGCCTTCCACGTGATAATCCTGGTCGGTATCTTCCGCCACCCGGTAGGTGGTCTGGACGGGGGTGCTGATGTCTCCGATGGCCAGCCGGCTGATCTTGCCGGCGGCGGAAACGTAGCCTTCCAGCAGCGTGGGCGAAATGCCCAGAGCGCCGGCGATATTATCGAAGCCGCGCGTCGAATCGTCCGAAGGAAGGTACTTGCTGGGATCGATCTGAATGTCCAGCAAATCCCGAATGGCGTTGGCGTATTCGGTGCGGTTCATCCGGTGCAATCCGGGAGGCGGGATGTGGGCCTTGGCGGTGCGGTCCAGCTCGTTTTCCAGGAACACAATGCCGGATTCAAAAACCTGCGGATTGGGTCGCGGCATGCCGGATGGAGGCATCATTCCCGCACGAACCTTGCGAACCACCTTTTCCCAGGTTTCCGCGTCCTTTTCGACGTGGGCCGGGTCCAGGTTGTCGAGGGTCAGGCGGAGAGCCGGTTCATAGCCCCGAGCCTTCTGCGCGGTGCTGTGGCAGGTTACGCAGTTTTGAGTGAGGAAAGCTTTCTCCGCTTCCGGCGTGGTGATCAGCGCGGCCGCGGCGGGCTTGGGCGCCTGCCCCGACATCGCCAATACTCCCAATACGATAGCCGCGCAGCCGGTCAGGATTCGTGTTCGCATGATGCCTTAACCTTCAATGATTTACGCCGGAACTAAGACGTCGTCCATCGCCCAAAACTTCCCTGTTTAACGTGGGAGGCGTTGCGTTTCCGCGTCCGACCCCAGTATATACCAACGTGTTGAAAATGGAGACCAAGTCCGCACTGTATCTTTCATCCAGCGAACCAGACCACTCTCTGCACTCGGCGTGCCGGACGGCTCACAGGTTACAGATCAACAGATTAGCTGGGTGACGCCGGCTCACTCTGGGGGATTTCGCCAGGGACGTGCGCCATACCACTCGCAACGCCCGCGTCCCAAAGCGTTAATCTAAAGAGGGAAGGGATTTAGCAAGTGGCGCGTCAAATGCTAGACCACACAACGTGTTAACCAAAAGATTCGGCTTGGCGTTCATATGTGCATCGGTTGCTTGGCTGGTCTGGGCGCTCAGTACGTCGGCCCAATCATCCGGTGAGACTGCCTCGCTCGCAATCGATCACCCCGCGATTCAATACGATACGCGTCCCATCGATGATCGGGTGACGCGCTTGGCCAGGGATCTGGCCAGCGGGAAGGCCAAAATCGAGCCGGGTCCGGACGGCCCTCTGCCCGCGCTGCTCAAAGCGCTGGATGTGCATGCCGACTCCCAAGCGCTGGTGTTCTCGAAATCCAGCTTCCAGGCGGCCCGTATCGACCCCCGCAATCCGCGCGCTCTCTACTTCAACGACGATGTCCAGGTCGGGTTTGTCCGCGGCAGCAATCTGCTGGAGGTGGCCGCCCTCGATCCCCGGCAGGGCGTGATCTTTTATAGCTTTGACATCAACTCGAGTCCTCCCCAGTTTGATCGCCGCGACGCGTGTCTACAATGCCACCTCAGTCCCGGAACTCTGGGCGTTGCTGGGTTGCTGATCGCGTCGTCCTACACCGACGCCTCCGGCATGCCCGCGTTTCGAGGAGGGCAGCGCATCACCGATCACCGCACTCCTTTCGAAGACCGCTGGGGTGGATGGTACGTCTCCGGAACCCACGAAGGCATGCGTCATCTGGGGAATGCCGTGGGGCATGACTCGGCCCATCCCGAGTTGCTGGACATGCGCGATTCGCAGAACCTCACCAGCCTGGCGAAGAAGTTCGATGCGGGCGGCTACCTCAGCCCGGTGAGCGACATCGTGGCGCTGATGACGCTGGAGCATCAGACTCGCATGGTCAACCTGATGATCCGTACCGGATGGGAAGCGCGCATCGCCGATCCAGGTTCGAAGGCGCAGCTCGAAACCGATATCGAATCGCTGGTGACCTACATGTTATTTGCCGACGAAGCCTCCCTGCATGGTTCGGTTCAGGGCGTCTCGACTTTCACCAAGACGTTCCCGGAACGCGGGCCGCGTGACCGCAAAGGGCGCTCCTTGCGCGATTTCGATTTGCAGCGCCGGCTGTTCCGATATCCGCTGAGCTACATGATCTATAGCGAGGCGTTCGACGGAATGCCCGAATACGTGCGGGAACGAGTCTATCAGCGCTTGTACGACGTGCTCACAGGCCGCGATCCCAGTGAGAAATTCAAACGCCTTTCGGCCGAAGACCGCCAGGCGGTTTTTGAGATTCTCCGCGACACGAAATCCAGTCTTCCGGATTACTGGAAAGCACCTGCCGAGACGGCGGCGATCCTAAAGCGCTAGAACCCGGGTCCCGAAGTATCCTATACGGGAGACATGCATAAGGGTTGCGCGGTATGGTTCACAGGACTTTCGGGCGCTGGCAAAAGCACGGTATCCACTCTGCTCGAGCAGCGTCTGCGCGCCGCAGGCGCTAAAGTCGAACTGCTGGATGGCGACACCGTACGAACCCATCTTTCAAAGGGCTTGGGCTTCAGCCGGGAGGACCGCGATGAGAATATACGCCGCATCGGTTTCGTTTGCGAGCTGCTTGCGCGCAACGGCGTGATCGCGATTGCGGCAGCCATCTCGCCGTACCGGGAAGTTCGCGACAGCCTGCGTGCGCGCATTCCCAATTTCGTCGAAATCTTCATGGAATGTCCGGTGGAGGTGCTGATCGAGCGTGATGTGAAGGGTCTGTACAAGAAGGCTCTGGCCGGCGAGATTGAGCATTTCACCGGGATTTCCGACCCTTACGAATCCCCGGCATCGCCCGAATTAATCATCCATTCTTCACGCGAAACGCCCGAGCAAAGCGTGGAGAAGGTATGGCTTACACTCAAGACCTTGGGGCTCATTCCCTGGGCGTGATCACCGATGATTGACCTGCACTCGCACACCACCGCGTCGGATGGCACCTTTTCGCCGGCGCAGCTGGTGGATGAGGCGCGGCGCGTGGGCGTCCGGACGCTGGGAATCACCGATCACGACACATTCGCCGGATATGACCAGGCCTTGCCGCTGGCGCGCGAAGCGGGATTGCATCTGGTATGCGGCATCGAGCTCTCGACCAAGCTGCATGCCCATTCGGTGCATCTGTTGGGGTACTTCCTGAACGATCAGCATCCGGGCGCGGCCGAGTTCCGGGCGTGGATCCGCGATTTGCAGGAATCGCGCCGCGAGCGGAATGTCCGGCTGGTCGCCCGGCTGCGGGAGCTCGGATTGGAGATCACGATGGAGGAAGCCGAGGCCCGTGGCGGCGGAATGACCGGCCGTCCCCACTTCGCACGCTTGCTGATGGAGAAAGGCTACGTCAGCAACATGCAGCAAG
>DATIRX010000414.1:0-3468 GCA_035469225.1 Bryobacteraceae bacterium | reverse complement strand
GATCAGATGGCTCTGCAGCGCCTGAAGGAAGCCGGCGAAAAGGCCAAGATCGAGTTGTCCTCGCTGCTCGAGACCGAGATCAACCTGCCCTTCTTGACCGCCGATGCCAGCGGCCCCAAGCACTTGACCGTGAAGCTGACCAGGGCCCGGCTGGAACAGATGATGGCGGACATCCTGGAGCGGACCGTGGAGCCCTGCAAGAAAGCTCTGGCCGACGCCGGCATGCAGCCTGCAAATATCGACGAAGTGGTGCTGGTGGGCGGTTCCACCCGTATTCCGAAGGTTCTCGAGATCGTAAAGAACTTGTTCGGCAAGGAACCCAATCGCAGCGTGAACCCCGACGAAGTGGTCGCGGTGGGCGCGGCTGTGCAGGGCGGCGTGCTGGGCGGCGAAGTGAAGGACGTTCTGCTCCTGGACGTGACGCCTCTGTCGCTGGGCATCGAAACGCTGGGTGGCGTGTTCACCAAGCTGATTGACCGCAATACCACCATCCCGACCCGCAAGAGCGAAACCTTCTCCACCGCGGCCGACAGCCAGACGTCGGTTGAAGTCAAGGTGTTTCAAGGCGAGCGCTCCCTGGCCAAGGACAACCGCCTGCTGGGCGTTTTCCAGCTGGTGGGAATCCCGCCTGCTCCGCGCGGCATCCCGCAGGTGGAAGTGACGTTTGATATCGATGCCAACGGTATCCTCAATGTCACCGCCAAGGACAAGGCCACCAACAACGAGCAGAAGATCACCATCACGTCCTCTTCGGGCCTGAGCAAGGACGAAATCGACAAGATGGCGCGGGATGCGGAAGCGCACGCTTCCGAGGATCAGAAGCGCAAGGACGAAATCGACGCCCGCAATAAAGCCGATTCGACGCTCTACCAGGTGGAGAAGCTGCTCAAGGAGCATCGCGACAAGATCAGCGATGCCGATGCCAAGGCGGTGGAGGAAGCCCTCGAAAACACGCGCAAGAAGATCGCCGAGGGCAGCGTGGACGACATCAATAAGGCGGTTGACGCGCTGACCCAGGCCAGCCACAAGCTGGCTGAGGCGATGTATAAGTCGGCCAGCGCAGGTCCGCAGGGGCCTGGGGCCAGCGGCCAGGGACCAGCAGGGGATGGCGCGAAGCCCGCGGATTCCGAGAAGCCTAAGGACAACGTAGTGGACGCCGAATTCGTGGATGTAGACGACAAAAAATAAGGGGCCATCGGCCGGCGGCCAGGGGCCAGTGAGCACGCAGGCTCAACTGGTTCCTGGCGCTTGGCCCTAGCCCCTGGACCGTGTTTTTATGGACTATTACCAAGCTCTCGGGGTGAAACGCGATGCCTCCGCCGACGATATCCGCAAGGCGTATCGTAAGCTGGCGCGTAAGCATCATCCCGATCTGAATCCCGGCGACAAGTCTGCCGAGGATCGCTTCAAGAAGGTCCAGGAAGCCTACGACGTTCTGAGCGAACCGAAGAAGAAGCAGATGTATGACCAGGTGGGCTTCTATTCGGAAAACGGAGCGCCCGGAGCAGGCGGCCGAAGTGCGCCCGGCAGCGGCCCCAACATGGGCTTCGGCGGATTCGATTTCTCCGATATCTTCAAACAAGGCGGCGGTGGTGCGGGTTACGCGCCTGCCGGCGGCGCGGGCGCTGCGAGCGGCAGCGGAAACTTTCAGGACATCTTTAACCAGTGGTTCAGCCGCTCCCAGGGTGCGGAACAGACGGCTCCGGAAAAAGGCGCCGATCTGGAGTACGGGGTCAATATCGATTTTTGGCAGGCTATCCGCGGCACCCAAGTTCGCCTGAACGTCAACCGCCAGGAAGCCTGCACGACGTGCAACGGCACGGGCGCCCGCGCGGGTGCCAACGCCGTTTGTACCGAGTGCAACGGGAGTGGGAGCGTCACCCAGATGGCGGGCGCGATGCGGTTCAGTCTCACCTGTCCGCGCTGCGAAGGTACCGGACGCCTGGGCAACAAGTGCCCCACCTGCCATGGCGACGGCCGGATTTCCAAGACCGAGGCAGTGGATGTCCGCATCCCTCCGGGCGCGCAGCAGGGATCGCGCTTGCGCGTGGCGGGGAAGGGGAACGCCGGAACGTTCGGAGCGCCTACGGGCGATCTCTACATCACCGTGCGCGTGGAGCCCCATCCGTTCTTCCGGCGGGATGGCGACGATATCGAGATCACCGTGCCCATCCGGATCGACGAAGCCGGTTTGGGGACCAAGATCGAGGTGCCCACTATCGACGGGCGCGCGCTGCTCAAGATTCCCCAGGGAACCAAGAACGGCCAGAAATTCCGGCTGCGCGATAAAGGTGTGCTCAACGCGCGCACCGGGGCGCGTGGGGCTCAGATCGTCGAAGTGAGCATACTGGCGCCGGTCGTTCAGGACGAGCGCACCAAGGAATTGCTGCGGGAATACGCCGGTCTCCATCCTGACGATCCGCGCGCTGAAATCTGGAGCAAAGTGTAGCTATGGCCAAAGCACGCAAGGCCGCCTTCATGATCTCCGCCGTCGCGGAGCAGTACCAGCTCCATCCCCAGACTCTGCGGCTCTACGAGCGCGAAGGGTTGCTCAAGCCGTCGCGTAGCGAGGGCAACACGAGGCTTTACACAGCCGAGGATCTGGAGCGTCTGGAAGTCATCCTCAAGCTGACGCGCGACCTGGGCGTGAACCTGGCGGGCGTCGAAATCATCCTCAACATGCGCGAGAAGATGGGCGAGATGCAACGGCAGATCGAGGTGTTTGTCTCCAGCCTGAATGCCGAGATGACCCACCGCGTCCGCCCGTCGGGAACTCCCCAGTCGTCCAATTCACTGATCCCCGTGATCGAGGTTCGGCGCCCGAAAAAGGCCGGCTAACCCTTACCGACCACTTGACCCGTGGCCGCGTCGACGAATACCGTGTACTGGGCCAGGCCGGCGGTTTCACCCCACAGCACCAGCCACACCGGATTGGGAAATCGCGCGGTGAACTCCAGCACGAAGTTGATGGGAGGCTTCGTTCCGGGCTTGTCCAGGTAGGCTTTGCTGCCGGCGATCGCCGCTTGCAGGGCGTCCGGAGTATCGGTGCGGAAGAGGCTTGCCGCGAACGGCTTCTCCTGGCCTCCGGTGGAACTCCAGGTTTGCGGCTTCCCCGCGAAGACATCTTTATGGATGTTCCCCGGAGCTTCTATCGCCGACCAGGTGTAAACCCTGGCTGACTGCTGCGCGGGCGAAACGTACGTCATCTCCCAGGCGCCGGCTTTGCCGGCTTCCGACGGCACGTCGGCCAGATTGATGCTGCGAATGCGCAGGGGCAGGGAATCGCCGGCCCAGGCCCGCGCTGCCGGATAGGTGTAGCGGAAGGCTTGCTGCGCGGTGATCGGAGCCGCCGGCTTTTCCGGCGTCTTGACTTTGGTTTCGGTCGGCGTCTCGGAGCAGGAAGAAAGAAGAAGGACCAAACCCAGGGAAACAAAAACTCTCATCTACTTCTACTGTCCGACGCCGCGC
>DATIRX010000413.1:0-5402 GCA_035469225.1 Bryobacteraceae bacterium | reverse complement strand
CTGCTACGCCATCGCCCCGCCGGACTGGTTTGTGTGGGGACAGACAAAAGAAGGCAACGCTGTCGATTTGGGAGCGCCCGATTTCAGCTGGGCGAGCTGGGGCAGCCTTGGGGTTATCGGGAGCGCGGCCAGAGACGTTCCTTTTCTGGCCACGCCGGAGGCGAACATCCAGTGGGTTCTCTCGAGTGGCGGGGCCGGCCAGCGCGTCCATGTCACCTACGGCGAACCGATCCAGGACGAGTTCGGTTACATCTGGCTGCCTTTTGTCAAGGAGCACTTGAAGGCTCGAGGAGTGGTCATTTATCGCCTGTTCCCCGTCCCGCACGATTCACAAGGTTACATTTTGGTTTCGCGCATAGCCAGACGCCGAAGCAGCTTTGGGAGCAGAAGGGGGCTCTGGCGCTCATGGTGGCGCTTTCCATTCGCTGTAATGTGCAGCTGCGCGCCTCGCCGGACAGCCCGAGGCCGCCTCCCTCGGATGACGACAAACAGGAGTCCACTTACAATCGAGAGCTCGGCACGGAGTACGCGCATAACCCCGCAACGGGCGAGATTTACTGGATGAATCATGCCGGCGACTGGAAAGAAACAGGCCCGCAAGGGCCCGGCTATTACATCCGCAGCGGCAACGAATGGAAGAAGCTCGAGCCGGGTATGGGGAGATGAAGGATGTTTGCCGGGCAGCATTCCACGAGCACTCTTGCCTCTCAGTGCCCAGCTGATTTGCAGGCGGCATTCGCCAGCACTCCAGGCCGGAAAACAGCCCGGACAAGCCGGGCAGAAACGCCGGAACCTTACCGAGGCTCGGCGCGATCCCTCTGCGAAGCGATGGCCGCGTCTTCGGCCGCGTAATCGAATGGGTAGGGATTGGATTCGCCAGGAGGATTCGCTCGCTCCCATGCAATGGTGCGTAGCATAGCTTCATCCAGCGGAATGATTTCACGATAGCCGAGTTCGTGCCGGATGCGCGTCGAGTCTAGCTCCCAATGTTGAGCGGTATTGCCGGGTGGCTTCAAATGGCCCGGAGTCTGTTCCTTCGAAAGGACCATAAACTGTCCGCTCCAATGAGTGGCCGCGGCAATCTTGCGCCCCCATTCGAGTTCGGAGTACGCAGGCGACTCAGCGACGTTGTAGATTCGGGAGGCTGCTCGCTCGTTGGTAACCGCGAGAGCCAGAGCCGCGGCCACGTTCTCTACATACCCGCGCGGTGCTCGCCATGCGGCCCAGCCCCGTTCATACAGAATGATAGGCCTGCTGTCGTCCATCCGCTTAAGCACGGGGTGGAAACGCCGGGCGTAATCGCCAGGCCCATAGATCATTGGCAGCCGCAGAACCGTGCCCGGCAAATCTGGCTCGCTCATGACGGCCTGTTCTACCTGGATCTTGTCGTATGAGTCGTCCCACCAAGGGACCATCTTCTTGATCATCTCGATCTGTTCCGGCGGGTAGGTCTGAGGCTTGGACCGGAGTGGGGATTCCTCCGTGAGTGGCACAGGATCGGGCGGACCCTCTTCCAGCCGATGCAAAATTCCGCAAGCACGATAAACATCAGCGCTACTGGCTGCGACCACCCGACGCGTGCGGCCCCGGAAGGTCGCCATCAATTCCCGGGCTTGCGCGCCCGAAGCCAGAATGAGATCGACTACTACATCGGCCGTGAGTTTGAGTTTCGGAAGATCCCTCCAGTCACCGTAGATGTGCTCGGCCGGCAAATCTGGCCGGGATTGCCCGCGATGGAACACGCCAATGGAATGGCCCATTTCCGCGAGTATACGTACGAGGTACGGCCCGATGAAACCGGTACCACCGATCACGAGTACGTCCACTGTTCGAGTCTATAGCGTTTTCATCCACAAACTCGAAACGATCTTCCATGACTAGACGCTCCTGGTCGTCTCCGCCGTCCGAGCTGGATCTGCTGGACCCGCGCGATCCACCGGTATGGACGCGATCAAGCCTTCCCGCATTAAGACTTGTACAGTCTGCTGAGCGTCCTGAATCCTGCGCATGGCCGTCTCGATGTATTCGTCTCGCGACCTGGTAACACGCGCTAAGCCCGACTCCTGCGCCTTCATCGCGGTTGCGGCGGCGACTCTGGGAACCACCCGCCAGTCGGCCATGGTGGGAAGAATGGATTCCTCGGACAAGCCATGCTCCTCGGCGCATTTGGCGAGTTCGACCGCGGCGGCCATCGCCATTTCATCGCTGATGGTTACGGCCCGGGAGTCCAGCGTTCCTCGAAAGATCCCAGGGAACACCAGCGAGTTGTTCACCTGGTTGTTAAAGTCGCTCCGTCCGGTGGCGACGATTCGCGCTCCGGACTCCCTCGCATCCCACGGCCAGATTTCAGGGTCCGGATTGGCGCAAGCGAACACGATGGCGTCTTTGGCCATCGAACGCACCCAGCTCGGCTCAATCACGCCCGGACCTGAAGAACTGAAGGCGATGCAGACGTCAGCCCCCCGAAGGGTCTCCGCAATTCCTCCGGCGACGCCTTCACGATTCGTTTCTTGGCAAACCGCCCACTTCTCCGGAAACTCTGTCCGATGGTCCTGGATGTCACGGCGGTTCCGGTGAAGCGTCCCTCGCGTGTCACAAGCCACAATTTGCCTGGGATCGATTCCATACGCTTTCAGCAGGCGATAGCTCGCGACATTGGCTGCGCCCATCCCAATCATCGCGATTCTCACGGAGCCGACTGGCTTGCCGACCACCTTCAATGCCCCGATGAGTCCGGCCAATAGAGCCGTCGCCGTGCCCTGTTGATCGTCATGCCAAACCGGGATTGGCATGCTCTTGCGCAAATCATCCAGGACACGAAAGCACCGCGGCTGCGCGATGTCTTCCAGGTTGATGCCCCCGAATGAGGGTTCCAAGAACTGTACGGTACGCACGAATTCCTGCCGGTCCTGCGTGGCGAGGCAGATCGGAATCGCGTCCACTCCGCCCAGATACTTGAATAACAGAGCCTTGCCTTCCATCACGGGCAGTCCGGCGTGGGGCCCAATATTGCCGAGGCCAAGTACACGGGAACCGTCCGAAACGATTGCGATCATATTGGATTTGTTCGTCAGCGCGTAGACCCGTGCGGGATCCGCCTGAATCGCACGGCACGGGGCGGCCACGCCTGGTGTGTACCAGTACGCGAAATCAGCAAGATCGCGGACTGGGCACTTCGGCGCAACTTGTATCTTGCCCTGATACAGCGCGTGAAGCCGGAGGGATTCTTCGGCCGGCCTGTTAGCTTTCGCTTCGAGTTCCTGCCTGGTGGGCATCTTTTCTGTCGGAGACTGCACAGGGGTTGGAGTCTCGCTGATAGGCATTGGTTCTCGTCCTCGTCGCTGGTTCTGGAAGCACGTGGCACGCCGCCGCCTATTGCCGTGTTTCTATGGAGTTGCGAACTCAGCAGGCCGCCTCAGATGCAGACCGGCTCGGGAACCTGTGCGAAATCACGCAGTCCAGTCACTCTATGGCCACCCCGCAGCGAAAGGCTGAGGCGAATGGGCCTCGGATTGCTCTCGTGCATCGGGATCGAAAGAGAACCGCCAATGTATCGGCAGACCATACTTGTTTTTCTCACCGGGTTCCTCGGTGTGTCGTTCCTCCAAGGGCAGGAAAGACTGGCGAAATTGCCGTCTTCACCAGCAGAGGCTGGATCGTCCTGCAACCGCGCTGGAAAAGTCCTGAGCCGGAACGTGTTTGCCCAGACCTTTCTGCTCAAGCTGGACGACGACCAAATCGAGACTGTGGCTTTCTCGCGCTGGACGGAGTTTCTCAAGATCTCACCGGCTTCCAGGAGTCGAAACTCTCGTGAGATTGACCCGACGGAAATACGGCCCGGAGATCGGCTGTGTGTGTTGCTTGATCCCAGTGAAGCCACGGCCAGGTTCATTCTCGTCTTAGAACCCGTCCGAGCACTGGTCAAGACCGCCGCAGCAGGACCGCTCTAAGCGGCGGGCAATCGGTCGCTGACAAATTGGGGGCGGCTTCTTTCGACTCTAGCGATCGCGAGCGCGGTCTTGATGGTGGTATCTGGGTTCAACGAAATCGAGTCGATTCCCAGTTCCACCAGCCATTCCGCGAACTCCGGGAAATCCGACGGCGCCTGCCCGCAGATGCCAATCGGCTTGCCGGCCTGCTGGGCGGCTCGGATCGCATCCTGGATCAAACGCTTCACCGCGGGATTGTTCTCGTCAAACAGCCGCGCCACGGTCCCGGAGTCCCGGTCAAGGCCGAGGGTGAGCTGTGTCAGATCGTTGGACCCAATGGAATAGCCGTCGAAGACCTTCAGGAACTCGCTGGCTAGAACGACATTGGAGGGGATCTCGCACATCGCGTAGACTTCGAGATTATCTTGGCCCTGCGCCAAGCCGTTGACGCGCATGGTCTCAATGACTTTCTTCCCTTCATCCACCGTGCGACAGAACGGGATCATGACCTTGACATTGAATAACCCCATGTCCTTACGCACGCGCGCCAGTGCGGCGCACTCAAGTGCGAACCCCTCGGCGTAGCCGGGATGATAGTAGCGGGAGGCTCCGCGAAAGCCCAGCATCGGATTCTCCTCGTCGGGCTCGAACTCCTTGCCGCCTAAGAGACGCGCGTACTCATTGGTCTTGAAATCGCTGGTTCGCACGATGACCGGTTTGGGATAGAAAGCCGCGGCAATGCGCGCAACGCCTTCGCTGAACCGGCGGATGAAGAACTCGCGAGCATCCTCATTCCCGATTCGCTCCCGAATCTGGCGCACAGCCGCCTGGTCTTTCAACTGAGGAAAGCGCGCGAGCGCCATCGGATGAACGCCGATGTGATTGGTCACAATGAATTCGGTGCGCGCGAGTCCAACGCCAGAGTTCGGGATGAAGGAGAACTGGAACGCGCGACTGGGATCGCCGACGGTAAGCATGATTTTGGTTCGCGTCGCCGGTACGGAAGCTGCGTCAATCTGTTCGGTCCCAAAGCGCAAACGGCCCTCATAGACGTGCCCTTCCGAGCCTTCGGCGCAGCAGACGGTAACTTCCTGTCCCGTAGCCACCCGCTGGGTTGCGTCACCGGCCCCAACGATACAAGGGATCCCGAACTCGCGCGACACGATCGCCGCATGCGCGGTTCGCCCGCCCTGATCGGTTACGATGGCCGCGACACGGCGCATCACGGGTTCCCAGTCCGGGTCCGTGCTCTGAGCGACCAAGACTTCACCGTCTTGTACGGAACCCAACTGGGCGATGTCGTGCACCACCCGTACGACGCCCGCGCCAATCTTTTCGCCCACCGCCTGCCCGGATACCAGCACCTTGCCGGGCTTATCCTTCAAACGGAATACGGAGGCAGCCGCGGTTGGAAGTTTGGCGGAGTGGACCGTCTCGGGGCGAGCCTGGACAATGAACAGCTCTCCGATGATG
>DATIRX010000412.1:0-7238 GCA_035469225.1 Bryobacteraceae bacterium | reverse complement strand
GAAGTGCCGGACCGCGCTGGAACACGTTAAAATCCGACGCTTCAATGCAGCCTAGCGTGCTGACGCTGAGGTCATACGCCACCCGAACCGCGAAACGGCCGCGCTGGTCGAGCAGATCCAGGCCCGGCGCCACCCGCCCGTAATACGTGCGCGCTCGCTCCGCTTGAAATCCCATCATGGTGCGGAAGGCCGAGTTGCGCGTGTGCCGGCGCAGCTCGGCTTCGCTATATCCGAACGCCTCCATCTCTTCCAGCGGCAGGTAGATGCGGTCTCGCTCCAGGCAGTTTCCGACGGTGCGCAGAATCGAGGTCAGCTCCATCGCCAGGCCCAGGTCGGCCATGTAATCCAGCGCCGGACCGCGGTACCCGATCAGGTGCGCCATCAGCACGCTCATGGTGCCGCTGGTGCGGTAGCAGTATTCGCGGAGCTGGGCGAAACTCTGGTAGCGCGTGCGGTCCAGATCCATCCGCGCGCCTTCGATCAGATCGGTCGCATAGCGGTGCGGGATCTTATACTGTTCCACCGCGTCCAGGAAAACTTCCAGCACCGGATTCCGGACCAGCTGCCCCCGCAGTCCTTTGTTGACCTGGGCTGCCCAGCGATCCAGATCGAGCATTCCCTGCGCCGGCGTCGAGGCTTGTCGTCCCAAGCCGCGTGTGTACCCGCCGAACCAATACACGGCATGAGCCGCGCGGGCTAGTTCCTCCGGGAAAAACCGCGTGGCGAAAAAAAACGTGCGCGACCCCTTGTGCGTGGCTTCGGCAGCCTGGGCATAGAGGCCTTCCAGAGTGTTGGACATGCGGTTCAGGCGATCATATCACGGGCGAGTGCGCGCGATGTCGATACATTCCTGCTTGCCGTTGGCATAGGTCGGCACGCCGTCCATCCAGTCGGGAAGCGCCGCCGCAGGAGTTGCGAGGTCCTATAATAGTGCGAATGATCCGAATCAACGTACTGTATCCCAACAGCGCCGGCGCGACTTTCGATATGGATTACTACCTGGGCAAGCACATGCCGATGGTGCGCGAAAGAATGGGCTCCGCGCTCAAAGGGATGAGCGTCGAGCAGGGCATCAGCGGGGCCCTGCCGGGCAGCCAGCCTGCCTATCAGGTGGTGACGGCTCTCGGCTTCGAGTCGGTGGAGGCGTTCCAGGCGGCCTTTGTGCCGCACGCTTCTGAGATCCAGGGAGACATCCCCAGGTTCACGAACGTCGTCCCGACGATCCAAATCAGTGAAGTGAAGCTCTGATCTTACCCGCACAATGGAGTATTTCTTCTCGTGCCCGTATTGCTGGGAAGAGATCTCCATGGTTCTGGATACCTCCGTCAAAACCCAGACGTACGTAGAGGATTGCGAAGTGTGCTGCCATCCCATTCAGGTCCGCTACTCCGTTGAGGCCGATGCCATAACGGACTTCGAAGCGACGGTTTTGGAATAAGAGCTTGAAACATGGCTAGCCCGGCACCGGAATGACCGCAAGGCGCTGCGGGTTCAGGGCGCTACCGAAAAAAATCAGCGGCGCGCGCTGAAGGACTTGCGATCCGGAGCGGCTACAGGCTGAGTTTTCGCGCGCCAGCGACGTCCCAGCGCGGGGATGATCGCGCCTCCGATGTTCGCCAGGTTCGCGTCCGGAAGCGGCGCGCGTTCGGCCCGCGGGTCGATCGAGCGGATCAGCGAGCCTGCCATCCGCAGCAGCGCCCCAAGTTTTTCGCCAAACGAATACTGCGGCGGGCGTCCGTTGGCCCGCATGACCAGCACGGTCACGTCGTCGTCGGACAGATTCTCGGGATACCGGTCGCCAATTTCCCGCAGCAGCGTCTCGATCAGTTTTTGCGGCTCCACGTCGCCCAGCAGCCGGACGATCTTCAGCAGACCGCGTTCGCCCAGCATCTCGCCGTCGGCATCGCAGGATTCGATCAAGGCATCGGTGTAGCTGACCACGCAATCGCCGGGCTCCAGCTCGACGTCAAACTGCTCGTAATCGGATGCATCGATGAGTCCCAGAGGTATGTTGCTGGGGGTGGGCTGGCTGCCGGGTCCGGCATGCCCGAGAAAATCCCAGTGCTGTTGCGAGGCCCGGTACATCAAGGGCCTGGGATGACCCGCGTTACACACCGTCAGGCGGCGGCTGGGAGCAAAGTAGGTGCTGACAATGGCCGTCGCAAAAACCGCCTCCTTCGCCATCGCCATGAACTGCTGATTGAGCAGACGCACGAATTCGGTCTGATCCAGACGGTTGACGAACCGCCGCATGAGCGTTCGCAGATCGGCTGCGGTTGCGGCCACCGAGTTTCCGTGTCCCGCCACGTCGGCAACCAGGAGCCGGCTGATGCGTCCGGTGGCGCAACTGGAAGCGTAATACACATCACCGCCGCTGCGGGCTTCTCCGTGGGGTTTGCTATAGACCCAGGTATCCAGCCCGCCGAACTCCACGCCCTGAGTGGTGAACTGGTTTCCGCCCCAGACTTCCATGCACGTCATGTGCTGCTGAGGCGCGCTCATGCAGGCATTATAATCTCCCATATGGCCAATCGAGGTCCGCGACGGCTCGTCCCTGGTATGGGCGGAGAAGGGCATGTTGTATCGCGCGCCGGTGAAGCCATCCGGACCGGCAGAGGTCAGGATGCTGCACGATTTTAATCCCATGCGATTTGAGGCTCGCGAAGCGCCGTATTGATCGGCTTGCGAACCGCGCCCCCAAGGACTCATACTCCGACTATGACCCTCAAAGGCGCGGCAGTGTTGGCTTTCATCGGTACATTGTTGGTGGCGGCGTTGCTGGTGTGGGACTTCGTGTTCACGGTCTTGAATGTCATCCGAGGCCTGATACCGGCCATGACCGTGTTCTCGTCGCTCATCTATGCGTTCGGAGCCCTCAGCGTCACGGTGTTCTTCTACATTTTCCAGAAACAGCGATCCTAGGATGAGTCACCAGAGGGGCCTGCTGAAGGGATCGAAATTCAACGGCCGGCACTCGACCGTGATCCCCAGTGCGATTCCGGCGGTGGAAGCGGCCAAAGCCTGCCAGCACGTCACTAAAATCGCGTTAAGCATCATCACGCCGGCCAAGCTTGCGGAAGAACGCCTGAAATTCACAGCGGTGAGCGGCGGCCTGAAGATGCAGGTGCGGGGCACGCACGCGATTCAGGTGTTCTACGTTTATACCAATCGCCCGGATGAGGTGATCGAAGAAATCACGCGTAAGTGGGAGGAACGCTAAAGGTCTATCGCAAGTTGATCGACACCTAAGATTGGACCCGGCGTCGCCATCGCCGGTTGGATCGCTCGCTGCCACCAGATGACGTCGTGCCACGCGCCGTTCTTATAGCCCGCGTTGTGATAGATCCCCACCACGTGGAATCCGCAGGATGCATGCAGCCGTGCGCTTCCGGCGTTGGGCATCGTCGCGCCGGCATAAGCCGTGAAATAACCCTGCGCGCCCAAGATGCGGAAAAGCGATTCATATAAGCCGCGTCCGATACCCCGCCGCTGGAAATCCGGATGGATATAGACCGAAGTCTCCACGGCCCATTGGTAGGCGGCGCGCGGCTTGTGCCGGCCCGCATAGGCGTAGCCCGCGAGGCGGCCGCTTTCCTCGCAGACCAGCCAGGGATAAGCAGGCAGCGTTTCACGAATGCGCCGGGCCATTTCTTTTTCGCCGGGAGGCTCGATTTCGAAAGAGATCGGCGTGGATCGAACGATGGGATCGTAGATTTCGGCAATCCCGGCCGCATCGTTTTCGGTCGCCAGTCGGAGGATCACTTTAATTGAGCAGTTTTGACGCCGGATTTTGCATCGCCCCAGGCGATCCAGGTTTCGTTTCCCGCGCGCACCAGCTTGGGGTATCCCAGGCTGGTCCGGGACCCTTCGGCGATTTGAGCCACCTGGCCCGGGACGCCGGCGGGCGATACCAGGCGGACCATCAGGCGCGTCGACTTGTCCCCTTCTTCCAGCCACGAGACGATCGCTCCGCCGTCGTTGCTCAGAGCCGTTGACGCATAGCCCAAAGCATCGCCAGTGTTCAGCTTTACCGGTTTGGTGAACGTGGCTCCTGAGTCCGATGAAAAGACCAGCTGCACGCGGGGCTGGTCATCCGCCTCGGTATACCAGGCGATGGCCACGCGATTATCCTTGGCCGCAGCGGAGGCGGCATTGACCGGGCACGCGCTGATTTCCCATTTGTCGGCGTTCAGAATTTTCGATGCCGACCATTTCGCATTTTCGAACCGCAGCACCGCGATATCGCGGATGTCCTTCGACGTATGATCGCGATACGCCACCAGCAAACCCTTGGCGGTCTTCACGGTGGAAGTGGGGCAGCAGGAACACACATCCGCATCCAGCTGTTCTTCTTTAATCTCCTTACCGTCGGCGCCGACGATGGTCCGCATCAGCGACACGGGGCCGTCTTCGCCCTTCAGCGCCTGGAGCCACAGAATGGACGCTTCGTGGGGCGCGCTCTCGACGATGGAAGCCAGTCCGTGCTGTTGAGGACTGCGGTCCTTGTGCGCGATCGCCGGCGCCGTCCAATGGATTCCGTCGCGCGAGCTGGAGACCAGGATAAACTCCACCTCGCTGGATTCGTCGCTTTTTTCGACCCACTGCGCGAGCAGAGTACCGTCGCTGAGACTAAGCAGTTCGGGCACCTCGGCGGGATGCCGCCAGAACTTACGGCCTGCGATAATCGTGCGGGCTTCAGACCAGGCCGATCCGCGGCGTACGGCGTATCGCAGGGAATATGTGCCGCTGGTCGCCCGCTCCACCCAGCTCAGCATCGCGCTGCCGTCAGCAGCCAGTGCCCAGTTGGGCTGAATGCTGCCCGCCGCTGCCGGGTTGGGAACGGCCACCGGTTTGAGGGCTTGCGCGGATCCAGTTACGGCCGCTGCCAGGAAAACGAAGAAACACAGATTCTTCATAGGTACCCGAAGCGATTCTACCAGTTGCGCCGGGTATGGTATTGAAACGAACCCCAGGCTAGCCGGATCGTACTAGTCAGAACAGGAAGTTTAGGCCATGGATACTCCCCGGCAAAGTCGCGAAACTAAGCTTGGAATGCATATAGCGCATGACAGTTGGTGGCATCGCTTCTGGTCGGCCTGGAGAGTCCGCCGCGAGCTTCGTCGTTTGTGCCAGCGTCCGCCGCACCATTCCCATTAACTCCGGCCTGCGCCTTCGACTCCATCTCACGTAACAAAAGGGACCGGTTGAAGCAATACACCGCATAACCACCGTTCAGTGGACGCTGCGGCGCAGAGAGTTCGTCGGGGATACAGTCCGACGCAACCGGTCCCGCCAAGTAGAGCCGCTTCAAGACCGAAAGATTTCCGGAGATCGCCCCTATCTTTCGATACTTTGACGCTCGCAAAGCAAGTCTAGAATTGCTGCACGCGCTGAATCTCCCCATGGCTCGATCTCTATTCACCGATGCGGAATTGAAAGTAATCGCGCTGAGGGTGAACGGCATTAAGCCGGATGAGATCGGCAGATTGCTGGGTTTCAAACGCCGCAAGGTGAACGATATCGTTTCCAGCGTTTACCGGAAGGCGGGAGTAAATAGCATTGTGAGGCTCACGCTCTGGGCCCAGGAACGTGGCCTCGACAAGATGCCGCCGGAATGACCCGGCGCAGGCCCCTCGCATTAGAGTCATCGGGCAGGATTCTGTTTCTCACGGCGTGAGTCTTGGGCGGCTTTGAAACGTGATCTTCCCCGCGTAGTCTAACTCGGCAGCGGATTCCGTGGTTATAGAGGGTTCGCAATACCGAAGGAGACTATCTCAATGAACAAACTCGTGTTACTGGGCGCTATACTGGCGCTCGGATATAGCCCGCAGGCGAAGGCTTCTCTTCTCATCAACATCGCCGCAAACGGTGCGACAGCATCCTGCAACAACTCCACTGTAGCGGGAGTCACCGCGTGCGGGACCGCAGGATTTACCACGGCGCTGAATTCCAATTCCATCTTGTTTGGAGGCTCGTTTAGCGTCGGCGGCTACAATTTTACGGGCGCTTCGGGCGTCACGGGGAACGTGCCCGGCGACGGGATTTTTGGCAATCTCAGCGACTCGAAGCTTGCGATTACCCACACTTCAGGCGCGGGCGACCTGACCGTCGAATTCGCCGCCTGGAACTATGCCCTCCCAACCGGACCGAGCATGACTCTGTCGGCGGCGAGCACCGGTAACTGGAACGTCGCGGCCGCGGGGGACAATGCGACGTTTCAAGCCTGGGCCAGAGACGACAACGCACCCACCATACCGGGTGGCGTCACCGCGATCGCACCGGTCTGCAACTCAGGCGGCCCCGGGACCACCCTGGCCTGTTCCACCACATCCGGTGACGTACCCTGGCTCCGAACCGGCGGTTTTTACGCTCTCACGGGACGGGAAGTCATCCACCAGGCCATCGGCAGCGTGGCCAGCTATCAGGCGAGTGTGAACACGGTCGCATCGCCGGTTCCCGAACCCACGACGCTTTCGATGATCGGTATCAGCCTCATTGGCCTCGGCTTCATACGCCGCCGGCAGAGACAGAAGTAGTCCGCATGAGCGCCCCGCTTTGGGGCGCTCTTCTTACCCTGAAAGGAGCGGGCCGGCCGGACAGCCTTTACCCGCGCTAAACCGCCGCACGCGGAACATCGCGTGTTTTCGGTGCGATACTGCGGAGATGGAAGTAGGGCTCTTTCCCAATCCTTACAGACCCGGCATCGGCCTGCGACCGCGCCGCGAAGCCCAGCGCCCCCTGCTGCCACAGCACGCCCGCCACTGTCCCGTGCTCGAGGCCGGAAGCAGCGCAGGCTTCCTGGTCTATCCTCCGCTGGGCGAAAAAGAGACGTTTCAAGTCGCCTATGAGGGGGAGGGCCGTTATCAACTGGCCTATTCGGTGAACACCAAGGGAAACAAGTGGGATCCGATCTTTACCGTGACGTATCTGCTGCCCATGGGCGGCATCGGCGCCACCAAACGCGAAATCAAGATGCACATCCAGGACACCCCCGAAACCCGTGAGATCGCCCACTTGATGCCGGGCATGTTCATCTCTCAGGACGACATGGGGACGCCGGCCGGTGCCGTGACGCTGCGGGGAGCGTGGAACTTCCAGACTCCGCCGGGCTGGGACACGGTCTACACTCCGGTCTTCAACAATATCGAGCGGCCTTTCGCCCCCATGCTGGTGATCCGCGTCGAGACCGATTGGCACGTTCACGACTCCGAGTTCCGCTACGTCCTCCAGCCGGGCGA